>NZ_JBIQLE010000019.1:0-68312 GCF_044464525.1 Pusillimonas sp. | reverse complement strand
TTTGCGCGCCTCGGGCTGCATGAACATCACGGCATCGGCCGAAGCGTTCTGGCCGGCCACAGACAACACGCCGTCGAGCGTGGCGTTCTGGTTAGCTGAATAACCCGTGCGATCAATGGCATCGCCATCCACCGTCAGGCTGATGTTGACGGTATTGGCGCCAAACTTGGCCGGGTCGAGCTTCACCAACGTGCCGGCAAACGTATCGTCAAGTGCTTCGCTGGCGAACTTATTATTGGCCACCGCACCAATGCCGTCCGCCTTTTCAGTTTGTATGATGGTGTAGTCATGATGCAGCTTATAGCCGCCATTGCCGTTCTCCTGGCTTACCACCAGATCGATGCCAGTAAGGTCCGCATTACCTGAGGCAATCGTAATCAGGTCAGAGTTACCAGCGGCGTTGACTTCTGCTACATAGGCGCCGGTAAACTCTCCCATAGAGCCATAAGTTTGCGAACCAATGGAATTACCCGGGCTGAGATTACCGCCGGCACCCGAAACCGCTCCTGCGACATTCAGGTTTCCGCCCAGTGTCGAGCCTGCACCAGCGTGAGCATTGCCGCCGATATTGATGGGTGCGTCGGTTGAGCCGCCCGCGATGGACGACCCGCCGTTCAGATCGACGTCGCCGCCGATATTCGATGGCGCATTCGTGCTGAAACTAAAGGCTGAACCGTCTTGGCCCGAGAGCGACCCCCCAATGTTCGCCGGCCCTGCGAACGCCATGTTCGCGCCGGTCCCCTGCACACCACCGCCGATATCGGTGGTTCCATTGAAATTGAAGTGCGAGCCTCCCACCCCTGCAACACTGCCAGAAATACTTGCACTGTCATTAAAGGTGAAGCTTGTGCCTGCACCTCCGTTGATTGAACCGCCGATGGTCGCCGGGCCCTGGACAGAGGTGGATGTACCGTCTTGGCCATGAAGGTCGCTTCCGATAGAGGTAGGGCCGTTGAAGGCTACGTCCCTGCCGACCGATACGCTGCCTCCGATGTTGGTATTGCCATTGAAGTTTTGCGTTCCACTGCCGCTGCCTTCAATCGCAACGTCTTCACCTTCGCCAGTGTTGAAATCATTTTGATCGCCAGCGTCGTCATCGATAATGGAAGTGTTTGGATCAATGTATATGCCGGCCCATATCGCGCCTGGTTGCACCACGAAGTTCGTCAGTTGCTGATTATTGGTAACAAGAACGCCGTCGAGATAGTTGCGGATATTGCCCGAAGCATGTGAGCCGCTTTGGAGTGTCATATTAACCACGCCATCTGCTCCGGCGACCGTGCGGGCAACTCGCAATAAGGTGCCATTGTTCTGTGTGACTGCAGAGGGACCCGAAATTATGATGTCTTGGGTCGACCCGCTATTGCTGAACGACGACCTCAGGCTTTCTTCTTTGGTCTCGACTGTCGAACCATCGAGCGTCAAAGAGGCGTTGTCGTACAGGACAATACCCGCATCCTCTTCTGAAACTAGCCGGCTGTTGGTGGCGACAAGGTGGCTGCCACTTTGAATTGCTGCAATCTGACGCTTCTGCCCCGACGCTATTACCTCGCTATCGGTCAGCGACATTTCGGCATTCAAGACATGTGTCCCTGTTGAAAAAGGCGCGCCAACCCTTAACGCCCAGCTCGTGTACTCGGGAGGCGCATTAGTGACGGGAGCAGAGTTAATTAGCGTGATATTGGTTGCCGACAATTTGGAGCCTGGGGTATGCGCGTACCCACCCACTACGAAACCCGCGGCGGAATCCCAACCCGAAAGAGCCGTCGTTCCCATGATGTCGAATGTTCCGCCGTTCAACACGACTTCTCCGCCGGTAACAGCTGCAGCGGCGTAACCCGTGGTCTTTACATTGACGCCTGTCGCTGTAATGACAGAGCCTGCGCCATCGGATTGCATGGCATGCGAGAATGAGCCGCCGGTGGTTTCTATCGTCGCGCCATCAATTGTTGCCTGACCGCCCTCTTGAACAAAAATCCCCCTGGCCCTGCCGGATGCGTTGCTCTGGACGGCAATATCCTTCGCATGCAAGGTTGAACCCGTGTCAACCAGTACTGCATGGGCATCCCCGGCGCCATTATTGACGATCACCGCAGCATTCGTGAGTGAAAGTACACCGCCCTGTTGTGCACGAGCAGCGATGGCGTTCTTTCCGGTAGCCGTAACCGTTGCATTATTGAATGTCACGTTTCCTGCACTGCTAGGATGTGTTCCATCTTTGTCACCCGCCATCAAGCCCACGGCTGCGCCGCCAGTAACGCTTACATCAACGCCATCAAGTAAAATTTCACCTATTGCTGTACCGCTATTGCCTGTGTAGGCGCGTGCGCCACCTGCATTCTCGCCCTGCACGGTAATGGAGCCGCCTGTAAGCTGAATTTTGCCTCCATTGTTTGCCTCAGTGCCAAAGGTGTGTCTAGTACCGCCGTTCGCATTGATCGTTACGCCTGTGCCCCTGACTTCGCCGAACCCCCCGGCCTGAATGCCGTTGCTGTACTCACCACTTGTGGTGATCTGAACGTTATTCAGTATTAACTCACTATCGGCTTCTTGAGCCTGCACCCCGTGACTCCCCCAATCGGATGGCTCGATCGTCTCTGTGTGAATGGTTACGCCATTTAAAACGACGCTTGAACCGGCAGTGGAGCCGACGCCACGGGTCTTGTGGCCTCTGGCCGTCACCGAGCCGCCTGTCAAGGTAAGCGTTGCCTCATCACCTTCCGCTTTTACTACCCATTCAAAGTAGTCGGGTGGTGTGGACTCTCCGTAGTAGGTTTGGTCAACGAACTCGCCACAGTCAACTTTGCAAAGCAGTGTGTGGCTCGGCTGCGCAGCCGCAGCACCATAAACGCCCATCAGCGCCGCACTCAGAGCGGTGACACGGAGCAAACCAGCTTGTCTCTTCATCTTGTTCATTCTTCCGTCCTAAAACAAAAATGTTTCCAATTGGTCGAACAACGCTGGGTTTTACCCGTAATTCAAGTCACAGCGTATCTAGCTGCTACAGTTAACCATAAATAATTAATCATTCAAAATTAATGATACTAAATGTATCTTTAGCTAATTTAAATAGCCTAGGCCGAATGGATTAGGTGTCGCGGTCGAGAGCAAAAGCCATGCCTGCCAGATGCACGCGGTTATGGGTCAAGCTGGAATCCCCGGCCGACGGGCCTAAGCGGCGAAATTCTCTCGGTAGAGAATCAAGTAAATTCGATTACGACGCCATTGCCAATTACAGGCGGGCACCCGGAAACTGCCCGCGCGCTGAAAAGAAATGTGCATCCCGGCCGCTAAGAACCGGGTCAACAGATACGGGCTGGATATTTGAAAACAATTGGGTTCAGCGACTTAAGCCAAGCCCGCTGCCCGTTTTCACTGTTCGTCGATCCATGTCATCTGGATCGCCTCGAGGATACGTTCCCCGCAGCACTCGCGGGTATCAGCCCAACGCCTCAGTGGTTTTCCTTGGCGTGGTTGATGGTGTATTTGGGAATTTCTATAGTCAGATCCTGGTCGGCCAATATCGCTTGGCAGGACAGCCTTGAATTCGATTCCAATCCCCAGGCCCGGTCAAGGTAGTCTTCTTCATTGTCGGTAGCTTCTTCGAGCGAGTCGAAGCCCTCGCGCACCACGACGTGGCAAGTGGTGCAAGCACAGGAAAGCTCGCAAGCATGTTCGATCTCGATGTTGTTGTCGAGCAGAATCCGGCAAATCGAGGTTCCGGCGGGGGCATCGTCGATGACGGCGCCTTCGGGACAAACCTCGGGGTGAGGCATTACGGTGATCTTGGGCATGTGTTGTGTGTTATTACCTGGCCAGTTCGTCAAGGGTCTTGCCCGACAGCGCGGCGCGTATGCTGCGGTCCATGCGGCGCGCGGCAAAGGGGTCGGTGGCGGCGGCCAGATCTTCACGCGTCTTGCGCAATGTATCAAGGTCGTCCATGGCCAGCACCCTGCCCGCGCGCTTTATCAGGCTTGTTATGGTGGTGTTTTCTTCGGAAGTAAGCAGGTCGCCGTCGGTGGCCAGCGCCGCATTGATCGATTCCACCAATTGCCGCAGGCCTACTTGCTCTTCTCGCACAGCGCGTGCTTGGGCATCGCTGCCCGCGTTATCCATACCCGCGGCCAGCATGCGGGTGACTTCTTCGTCGGACAAACCGTATGAAGGCTTGACGGAAACAGAGGCCTCGACACCGGTGCTTTCTTCTCGGGCACCTACATGCAGCAAGCCATCGGCATCCACCTGGAAAGTGACGCGGATACGCGCGGCGCCCGCCACCATCGGCGGTATGCCGCGCAGTTCGAACCGGGCCAGCGAGCGGCAAGCCGCCACCAGATCGCGCTCGCCCTGCACCACATGGATGCTCATGGCGGTTTGTCCATCTTTGAATGTAGTGAACTCTTGCGCACGCGCCACCGGTATCGTGCTGTTGCGCGGGATGATGCACTCGGCCAAACCGCCCATGGTTTCCAAGCCGAGCGAAAGCGGGGTCACATCCAGCAGCAGCCATTCTTGGGCAGGCCCCCTGTTGCCAGCCAGCATATTGGCCTGAAGCGCAGCGCCAAGGGCCACCACGCGGTCGGGGTCCAGATCGGTTAACGGTTCGGTACCGAACAGGCGGCCTACTTCGCTGCGCACCAGCGGCATGCGTGTGGCGCCGCCGACCATGACAACGCCCTTGATCTGCTCTTTTTCGAGCCCCGCGTCGCGCAGGGCCCGAACGGCGGTATCGAGCGTGCGCTGCACGAGGGGTTGAGCCCACTGCTCGAATTCTTTTCGATTCAAGCTGCGTATAACGCGTCCGCCATCGGACAGCACCGCTTCGAACGTAGCGCCGTCAGTATCGGACAAAGCTTCGCGAACTGCGCGGGCCGCCACCCTCAAAGTGCGAACATCGCTCTTTGCCAAGGATTGCAATCGTTCAGCGCCGACTACCTGCTGCACGATGAGCGAGTCGAAATCATCGCCGCCCAGTTGCGTATCGCCGCCTGTGGCCGCCACTTCGAATACGCCTTTGCTAAGGCGCAGGATGGAAATGTCGAAAGTGCCGCCGCCCAGGTCGTAGACGGCGTAGATGCCCTCTGCGCCGTGATCCAAGCCATAGGCAATGGCTGCAGCGGTGGGCTCGTTCAGCAAGCGCAAGACAGATAGTCCGGCCAGCCGGCCCGCATCGCGTGTGGCCTGACGCTGGGCATCGTCGAAATAGGCGGGAACCGTGATGACGGCGCCTACCAGGTCTCCGCCCAGAACCGCCTCGGCGCGCTCGCGCAAGACCGAGAGTATGTGGCTGGAAACCTCGACGGGCGTCAGGCCGCCCTGCACTGTGTGGAGGCGTACACTGTCGCCGTCGTCGACGAACTCGTAGGCCGCGCCTTCGAGCCGGGCTTCGTCCAGCGAGCGGCCGATCAGGCGCTTGACCGAGGCAACCGTGTTGAGAGAATCAAGCGATTGCTGGGCGCGGGCCTCGTACCCGACATCAATGACGCCGTCAGCCAGATAACGCACCACCGAGGGAAGCAGCACCCTGCCTTCGGCGTCGGCCAAGACTTCCGGTACGCTGCTGCGCACTGCGGCAACCAGCGAATGCGTTGTGCCCAGATCGATGCCCACCGCCAATTTGCGCTCATGGGGAACCGGCGATTCGCCGGGTTCGGAGATTTGCAGTAATGCCATAAAAGTTTGGATCTAGGTTTGCCGATCGCGCAGTTCATTACGCAAAGTATGGGCTTGTGCAAGCAGCTTTTCCATGAACATCCATTCGCGTACCTTGCCTGCCGCTGCGGGGTAGTCGTGTTGGTGGTCGATCAGATCGCCCACCGTCGCCTCCATCGCCGCACGGCCGGCCTGGATGTCATCGACTAGAGCATCGGCTCGCGCAATACTGCCCTCGCCACGCAGTTCGTCAAGCTGTTCGCGCCAATCCATCTGGCGCATCAGGAAGCTGCTGTCCATATTGGTGTTGCTTTCAGTTTGGAGGTCGCAGCCCGCCCGCTCGCAAAGGTAGCGGGCCCGTTCAATGGGAGACTTCAGGGTGCGGTAGGCGTCATTGATGGTAGAGGCCCATTGCATTGCCACGCGACGCTCGGCAGCGCCGGCGGTGGCATAGCGATCTGGATGCACGCGCGCAGCAAGCCGGCGCCACGTTGCATCAAGGGCGTCATTATCCAGAGCGAACTGCGAGGGCAAGCCGAAAAGTTCGAAATAGTCTTCGCTTGCCACGCTACACCGTGAAGGACTCGCCGCAGCCGCAGGTAGCTTTCTCGTTGGGATTGGTGAACTTGAACCCCTCGTTGAGCCCTTCGCGACCGTAGTCGAGCTGGGTGCCTTCAAGATACGCCAGGCTCTTGGGGTCGACGAAAACCTTCACACCGTGGGCCTCGAATATCTGGTCCTGCGGCTGGGGCTCGTCGACATACTCGAGCTGGTAGGCCATGCCCGAGCAGCCGGTGGTCCGAACGCCAAGACGCAGACCCAGCCCCTTGCCCCGTCTTTCGAGGTAGCGGCTGATGTGATCCGCTGCGTTCTGAGTAAGCGTGATAGCCATAGTTTTACCCCTGATGCTTGTCTTTGTAATTCTGCACCGCCGCCTTGATGGCGTCTTCGGCCAGAATCGAACAGTGAATCTTTACCGGCGGCAGCGCCAATTCTTCGGCAATTTGGGTATTGCGGATGTCAAGCGCTTGATCGAGCGTCTTGCCCTTTACCCATTCGGTAACCAAAGAACTTGACGCAATGGCCGAGCCGCAGCCGTAGGTCTTGAAGCGGGCGTCTTCGATAACGCCGGCATCGCTGACCTTGATCTGAAGCTTCATGACGTCGCCACAGGCCGGGGCGCCGACCATGCCCGTACCGATGCTGGTGTCGGATTTATCGAATGCGCCGACATTACGTGGGTTTTCGTAGTGATCGAGTACTTTATCGCTATATGCCATTGATTGAGCTCCTGTATATTTTTAGTGTGCCGCCCATTGGACGGAGTTCAGATCGATGCCCTCTTGGGCCATTTCCCATAGGGGGGACATATCGCGCAGCTTGGCGACGCGGTCATTGACCAGCTTGATCGCGAAATCGATCTCTTGCTCGGTGGTGAAGCGCCCCAAGGTAAAGCGGATCGAACTGTGCGCCAGTTCGTCATTGCGCCCCAGAGCGCGCAACACGTATGAAGGCTCGAGGCTGGCCGATGTGCAAGCCGAACCACTGGATACCGCCAGTTCTTTGATCGCCATGATGAGGGATTCGCCCTCGACATAGTTGAAACTGATATTGAGATTATGGGGAACCCGCTGCGTCATGTCTCCGTTGACGTAGACTTCTTCGATTTGAGACAGCCCCTTGTGGAGACGATCACGCAAGGCGCGGATGCGCTCGTTTTCGGTGGCCATCTCAAGACGGGCAAGGCGGAAGGCCTCGCCCATGCCGACGATCTGGTGAGTGGCCAGGGTGCCTGAACGGAAGCCGCGCTCGTGTCCGCCGCCGTGCATTTGCGCCTCGAGCCGCACACGGGGCTTGCGCCGCACGTATAAGGCTCCGATGCCCTTGGGGCCATAGACCTTGTGTGCCGAGAAGGACATAAGGTCGACCTTGAGAGCCTGGAGGTCGATTTCGAGCTTGCCTGCGCCCTGTGTGCCATCGACGTGAAAGATCACGCCCTTGTCGCGGCAGATTTCGCCCAGCGCCGCAATATCCTGGATGACGCCGATCTCGTTGTTGACGTGCATGACCGATGCCAGGATGGTGTCGGGACGCAGAGCCTGCTTGAAGGCTTCAAGATCAATCAGGCCATCTTCCTGGACATCTAGATAAGTTACTTCGAAACCCTGGCGCTCGAGTTCACGACAGGGATCAAGTACCGCCTTATGCTCGGTTTTGACGGTAATGATGTGTTTTCCGCGACCGGAATAAAAGTGGGCCGCGCCCTTGATCGCCAGGTTGTCGGATTCGGTGGCGCCGGAAGTCCAGATGATTTCGCGCGGGTCGGCGTTGACCAACGCGGCGACTTCGGCACGCGCCTGCTCGACGGCCTCTTCGGCATCCCAGCCGTAGGCGTGGCTGCGCGAAGCCGGATTGCCGAAATTCTGGTACAGCCACGGCACCATCTTGTCGACTACTCGCGGATCGACCGGCGTAGTTGCCGAATAATCCAGGTAGACCGGTCGTTCGGGGGAAAACATCAAATTAACTCCTGAGTGCGGTATGGACGTTCCGACGCCTACACGGCCATCGGTGACGCAATTTTAGCCTTGGCGGGCGGTTTCATGCTTATTGCGGCCTGCTGCGCCTCGCCGGCCTCTTTGACCAAGCGCATACGCTGCTTGTCGACGAGATCTTGCAATGCAACCGAATCGAGGTATTCGACCATCTTGTGGTTGAGGGTGGCCCAGAGTTCATGTGTCATGCACTTGCCCGACTGGCCGCTGCGGCCCACGTTGCAGTCTTCTTTGCCGCCGCAACTGGTCGCATCAAGCGGCTCGTCGACGGCGAAGATGATATCGGCGACCGTGATGGTACGCGCCAGCCGAGCCAGCGTGTAACCGCCCCCTGGTCCCCGCACGCTGTCCACCAACTGGTGGCGGCGCAGCTTGCCGAACAATTGCTCTAAATATGAAAGGGAAATGTTCTGTCGCTGACTGATGGCCGCGAGCGTTACCGGCCCGCCTTGCTGGCGCAAGGCGAGATCAATCATGGCGGTAACGGCGAAACGGCCCTTGGTGGTCAAACGCATGGTGGTTCCTTGCCTGTAATTCACACTGCATCAGCTCGGGCAACGGCCCCTGAAGGCGCCGAACAATACCCGACCAATTAGGTCAAGTATAGCAAAATCCCAGCAGTTTTGGGGAAGAAACCCGATTCATGAATTGTGCGTGGGCAGACGCCGAAAAGCGCGTGAACCGTTCGTTCCTGGCAGGCTCAGACAGCAAAAAAACCGCGCGACCCGCCCGGTTTTTATAGCCCCTATGCGCAGGCCCGGCGTTGCGCCGGGCCGAGATCGGCAATTATGCCGCCTGGTACTGGGTAACGCGCTTGCGTACGACTTCGAGTACGCCCTGACAGGCATCTTCGAGGTAGTCGAGCACCTTGGTGAAGCCTTCGATGCCGCCGTAATAGGGCTCGGGCACGGTGGCTTCTTCAAACTCGTTGGCAAAACGCATGAGCAGCATGAGCTTGTGGTGATACACCTTTGGGCACTGTTGCTGCAACGCGGAGAGGTTTTCCCAGTCCATGGCCAGGATCAGGTCGAATTCGCGGAAATCTTCGGGCCTGACCTGGCGCGCGACACTATGAGAAATGTCATAGCCGCGCTTGCGGGCGGCCGCTTGCGCGCGGGCGTCCGGGGCTTCGCCCAGGTGGAAACTGTGGGTGGCGGCGGAATCGACCTGAACGGCGCCGGACAGACCGGCCTCGTCAATCATATGGCGAAAAACGCCCTCTGCGCTTGGGGAGCGACAGATATTACCCATGCAAACGAAAAGTACCTTAGTCATCATAGGTGAAATTGTGAGGGAAAACCCGCAATAAGGCAATAGTTTTGCTCGCGTTGCCGACACGGTCGAAGGGCCTGGTTGACAGCTAAAAATCTAGCGGAAATAAGACCTTACAGCTTCATTTCGGGCGTTCTGGAGGTAGGGCCAATTTTGGCAAAGCCTCATTTCATGCGGTGCAGCAAAGATTTGCAAGCACAAATATATGGCAAACCGATGAACCTCAATCGAGCAGCTTTTCCGCTCATTTTCATGAAAATTTTGGCGCGATGTATTTTCCAACGTTGCAATGCAACATCGAAGGCAGCCCCTAAACAATACTTTTGTTGGAAAAGTGCAACAAAAATTTTTGGCAGCTGAGTAATCAGCTCAGCAAGGCCTGTTGCTTGAGACGATTAAGTGCATCACGCGCCGCAGCCGCTTGTTCGAACTCCAGATTACGCGCATGGTCGGTCATGGCTTTCTCGAGGCGACGGATTTCGCGGGCCAATAACTTATCGTCAGCCAGAATTTCAGGAGCGACTTCGGGCGCAGCGGTCTGGGCCGTCGGCGCCATGACACCGTCGATCAGCTCTCGCACCGCCTTGTTGACGCCGCGCGCCGTAATGCCATGCTCGGTATTGAACTCAAGCTGTTTGTTCCGGCGACGCTCTGTTTCGTCGATGGCGCGGCGCATGGAATCAGTGACACGGTCGGCATAAAGAATGGCCTTGCCGTTGATGTTGCGCGCCGCCCTGCCTATGGTCTGGATTAGACTGCGTTCCGACCGCAGGAACCCCTCTTTGTCGGCATCGAGTATGGCCACCAGAGACACTTCAGGAATATCCAGGCCCTCGCGCAGCAGGTTGATGCCCACCAAAACGTCAAAAGCCCCCAGGCGCAGATCGCGCAATATTTCCACGCGTTCGACTGTGTCGATATCCGAATGCAGGTAGCGCACCTTCAGGCCGCTTTCGTTCAGGTAATCAGTAAGGTCCTCGGCCATGCGTTTGGTCAGCGTCGTAACCAACACTCTTTCTTGCTGGGCAACGCGCAGCTTGATCTCGCCAAGCAGGTCGTCCACCTGGGTGGTTGCCGGCCGCACTTCGATATCCGGGTCGACCAGGCCGGTGGGCCTGACCACCTGCTCGACGATGTTGTCTGAATGTTCGCTTTCATATACGGCCGGAGTTGCCGAGACAAACACGGTCTGACGCATGCGTTGCTCGAACTCTTCCATCTTGAGGGGCCTGTTGTCCAGCGCCGAGGGCAGGCGAAAGCCATAGTTCACCAGGTTTTCCTTGCGCGAACGGTCACCCTTGTACATGGCCCCGAACTGGCCCATGGTGACATGGCTTTCATCGATGAACATCAGGGCATCGGCCGGAAGATAATCGATCAACGTCGGCGGGGGGTCTCCGGGTGCGGCGCCCGACAAGTGCCGGGAGTAGTTCTCGATGCCCTTGCAGAAACCGAGCTCTTGCAGCATTTCCAGATCGAAGCGGGTGCGCTGCTCGAGACGCTGGGCCTCCACCAGTTTGTTCTCGGCGACGAAAAAAGCCAATCGCTCGCGCAGCTCGTCCTTGATTGTCTCGATGGCACGAAGCACTGTCTCGCGAGGCGTGACGTAGTGAGAACGCGGGAACACGGTAAAACGCAGCACCTTCTGACGGATTTTTCCGGTAAGAGGGTCGAAAAGCTCGAGCGACTCGACCTCATCGTCAAATAGCGTGATGCGCACTGCCAGTTCAGCATGTTCGGCCGGAAAGACGTCGATAGTTTCACCGCGGGCGCGAAAAGTGCCACGCACAAACTCGACATCGTTGCGCTCGTACTGCATGGTAACGAGCCGCCCAAGGAGCTCTTGGCGGGGAATTGAGTCGCCGGTGCGCAAGGTAAGCACCATGGCGTGATAATCGCCCGGATTACCGATGCCGTAGATACAAGAAACCGAACCCACGATGATGGTGTCACGGCGCTCCAGCAGGCTTTTGGTGGCCGACAGCCGCATCTGCTCGATGTGCTCGTTGATCGATGAATCTTTTTCGATGAACAAGTCGCGGGCCGCCACATAGGCTTCCGGTTGGTAGTAATCGTAATACGACACGAAGTACTCGACGGCATTACGCGGAAAGAACTCGCGAAACTCTGAATACAGTTGCGCCGCCAGTGTCTTGTTGTGTGCCAGCACGATAGCCGGTCGACCGGTCTGCGCAATGACATTGGCCATGGTGTAGGTCTTGCCCGAACCGGTGACCCCAAGCAATGTCTGGTACATGAGGCCATCGTTGATGCCCTCGACCAGTGCATCGATGGCGGCGGGCTGGTCGCCGGCCGGCGGATAGGGCCGATACAGCTCAAAGGGGCTATTGGGGTACTGGATGAATCCGGGTTCTTTCAATATGGCTGTCATTCAAGTATTTGGTTGCCGCAAGTTTTTACGGCCGCTAGGTTTTCCACCGTTGCGTTTTGCACCGCTTCCCCCGGGGTTTCGGGTGGACAGTGCTAGGGTTAACCCCTTATTATCTCATTAATGCAGTACATTCATCACACATTCACTCCCCCTCTTCCCCACAATCAAACATGACATCCCTTTTCGATGCTGTCGAGCTCGCGCCCCGTGACCCTATTCTTGGCCTGAATGAACAATACAATTCCGACACCCGTCCGAACAAAGTCAATCTGGGTGTTGGCGTCTATTACAACGACGAAGGCCGCATCCCCTTGCTGCGCGCCGTGCGCCAGGCCGAGATTCAACGCATCGAAGCCGCTTCCGCACGCGGCTACCTGCCTATAGAAGGCTTGCCAAACTACAACAAGGCGGCCCAAACCTTGCTTTTGGGCGAGGGCTCCGACGTTATTGCTTCGGGCCGGGCCCTTACGGCTCAAACGCTGGGCGGCACCGGCGCCCTGAAAATAGGAGCCGACTTTTTGCGCGGGCTCCTGCCGCAATCGAAGGTCGCCATCAGCAATCCAAGCTGGGAAAATCATCGGGCGCTCTTCGAACGCGCGGGCTTTACGGTGGAATCCTACCCCTATTACGATGCCGCCACACGCGGACTCGACTTCGAAGGCATGCTGGCCGGCCTTCAGGCCTTGCCGACAAAGACGATCGTGGTGCTGCATGCCTGCTGCCACAACCCCACCGGCGTCGACCCATCGTACGAGCAATGGCAACAGATCGCCCAGACCGTCAAAAAGAACAACTTGGTGCCGTTCCTGGACATTGCCTACCAAGGCTTCGGCGACGGGCTCGAAGAAGACGCATCGGTGGTGCGCCTATTTGCCTCGCTCGGCGTCACCATGCTGGTCAGCTCGTCGTTTTCCAAATCGTTTTCGCTTTATGGCGAGCGAGTCGGTGCCCTTACCTTCATCACGTCGTCGCAAGATGAAAGCACCCGCGTTCTCAGCCAGTTGAAACGCGTGATCCGCACCAACTACTCCAACCCCCCCACTCACGGCGGCTCGGTGGTGGCGGCAGTGCTCAATACTCCCGAGCTGCATGGCCTATGGTCCGAAGAGCTTGCCGAGATGCGCGAACGCATACGCACGGTTCGCACGCAGCTTGTCGAAAAACTGAAAGCCCGCAACGTGGCTCAAAATTTCGATTTCGTCCTGGATCAGCGCGGCATGTTCTCGTATTCGGGATTGACCCCCGAACAAGTCGAGCGTCTGCGCGTTGAACACGGCGTTTATGCGGTAACCAGCGGCCGCATCTGTGTGGCCGCACTCAACAGCGGCAATATTGACTACGTGGCCGACGCCATCGCGAAAGTGCTTTGATCTTTGATATTTGCTGCAATGGCAAGACAAGCGGGCCGGGCGGCTTTTGCCCCGCCCGCTTGCTTTTTTCATGGAACTGACGCAGAATGCCTGAACTGTACAAAAACACAGGCTATATTGCGCCATGGCCATCAAGCTTACCGAACGCCAACAACAAATACTCGATCTCATCGCCCACGACATCGCTCGCACCGGCTTTCCGCCCACGCGAGCCGAAATCGCGCGCGCCCTGGGCTTTCGTTCGGCCAACGCCGCCGAAGACCATTTACGCGCCCTTGCGCGTAAAGGCGCCATCGAGCTCACCGCCGGTGCCTCACGCGGCATACGGCTGTTAACGCCGTCACCGGTCACCGCTCCCGAACCGTCCGCATCCCTGGCGGCCGTGGCCCAAATGCTCTTGCCCATCGTGGGTCGCGTGGCTGCCGGCAGTCCCATCCTGGCCGCCGAGCACGTCGAACGCGAAATCGGCGTCGAGCCCTCGCTTTTTACCCAAACGCCCGATTACCTTCTTCGTGTACACGGCCTCAGCATGCGCGACGCCGGCATCCTCGACGGCGATCTGCTTGCCGTAAAAAAAGCATCCGAAGCCCGCAATGGCCAAATCGTCGTTGCCCGCCTGGGCGACGAAGTCACCGTCAAGCGTTTGCAGCGCTCGGGCGGCTCGTATCACCTGCTTCCCGAAAACCCCGATTTCCAGCCCATCATCGTTACCGCCCAAGACGATTTCTCGCTCGAAGGCATAGCGGTGGGCCTCATTCGCAATACACCGCTTCAGTAGCCGCTTCAACGCCTTCTCAATAAACAAGATTAAAAAAAGCCCCAGTCGCCTTCATTGAAAACACCCCAAAAGTTAAGACAGCGTCCAACTTTCGGGGTGCAGTTCATATAAGGAAACTGGGGCTTTTTTAACGGTCTTCGTATTTTCAGCTATCGCTTTGCTTAACTGGCGGTAAAAACATACCGCCTTGCGGGCCATGCGTTCCTGTAAAGCAAACAAAAGCAATACCGCCCGAGCCACCATGACCCGGGCAGCAATACTGCCTAGTGCTTGAAGGCCCCGCCAGTGGCCTCGCCAGCCGTCTTGGTACTGGCCACGGCTTCGGCCGCAAGACGCGCCACCTCTTCGTCAGACAACGGAGTCGGCATGTCTTGCAAAGCAACCTCTAGCACCCGGTCGATCCACCTGACGGGAACAATTTCCAGATGGTTCTTGACGTTGTCGGGAATGTCGGCCAGGTCTTTGACGTTTTCTTCGGGAATCAGCACCACCTTGATGCCGCCCCGATGGGCCGCCAACAGTTTCTCTTTGAGGCCGCCAATGGCCAGGACCTCTCCGCGCAAGGTTATCTCGCCCGTCATGGCCACATCGGCTCGCACAGGGATGCCTGTAAGCGCCGACACCGTGGCCGTTGTAATGGCAATACCCGCCGAGGGGCCGTCTTTCGGGGTAGCGCCCTCGGGGAAGTGAACGTGCAGGTCGCGTTTTTCAAAGGCCGTATTGGGAATACCCCACTTTTGGGCACGCGAGCGCACAACCGTGCGGGCCGCCTCGACAGACTCTTTCATGACGTCGCCCAACGAGCCGGTGCGCTGCACCAGGCCCTTGCCAGGCATGTCCGCCACTTCGATGGTAAGCAGGTCGCCGCCAACCTCCGTCCAGGCCAGGCCGGTTGCTTGGCCGACCTTGTTCTCTTTTTCGGCCATGCCGTAGTTGAAACGACGCACGCCAAGGAAATCGGCCAGGTTATCGGACGTGACCATGACCTTGACGATATCTGCCTGGGGCGCGCGGCGACGCGACCGGCCTCCGGTCTGGGGATTGGCCTCGAGGGTTTTCTTGACGACCTTGCGGCAGATCTTGCTGATTTCGCGCTCGAGCGCCCGCACACCCGCTTCGCGCGTGTAGTAACGAACGATATCGCGGATGGCGGCTTCTTCGATCTCCATTTCGCCTTCGCGCACGCCGTTGTTCTTCATGAGCTTGGGCAGCAGATGGTCGAACGCAATATGGACTTTCTCGTCTTCGGTATAGCCCGAAAGACGGATAACTTCCATGCGGTCGAGCAGGGCCGGCGGAATGTTGAGCGTGTTGCTGGTTGCCACGAACATGACGTCGGACAGGTCGAAATCAACCTCGATGTAGTGATCTTGGAAAGTGTGGTTTTGCTCGGGGTCAAGCACCTCGAGCAATGCTGACGAAGGATCACCGCGAAAATCAGCGCCCATCTTGTCGATTTCATCGAGCAGGAAAAGCGGGTTGCGCACGGCGACCTTGGACATGTTCTGCAGGATCTTGCCCGGCATGGAGCCAATGTAAGTACGGCGGTGGCCGCGAATTTCGGCCTCGTCGCGAACGCCGCCCAGCGCCATGCGCACGAATTTGCGATTGGTGGCGCGGGCTATGGATTGCCCGAGCGACGTCTTGCCCACCCCCGGCGGCCCTACCAGGCACAAGATGGGAGCTTTGAGTTTGTCGACGCGCTGCTGCACCGCCAGGTATTCGATGATGCGCTCTTTGACCTTTTCAAGCCCGTAATGATCGGCATCAAGCACCTGCTCGGCGTTGCCGATGGAATTGTTGATGCGGCTTTTTTTACGCCATGGCAAGCCGATGAGCGTATCGATGTAGTTGCGCACCACTGTGGCTTCGGCCGACATCGGCGACATGAGCTTGAGCTTTTTCAGCTCGGCTTCGGCCTTTTTCAGCGCCTCTTTGGGAAGCTGGGCCGCCTCGATCTTTTTCTCGAGCTCTTCGATGTCGGCGCCGTCTTCGCCCTCACCCAGTTCTTTCTGGATGGCCTTGACCTGTTCGTTCAAGTAGTAGTCGCGCTGGCTTTTTTCCATCTGCTTTTTTACGCGACCACGGATGCGCTTCTCGACCTGCAGGATGTCGATCTCGGATTCGAGCTGGGACAGCAGGTTCTCGAGGCGCGATGAAATCTCGGTGATCTCGAGCATGTGCTGCTTTTGCTCGAGCTTGAGGGGAAGATGAGCCGCGATGGTGTCGGCCAGACGGCCTGCATCGTCGATGCCACTAAGGGAGGTAAGGATTTCTTGGGGAATTTTCTTGTTGAGCTTGACGTACTGCTCGAACTGAGCGACCACGGCGCGGCGCAAGGCTTCAGACTCGGCGCCCTGTTCGGCATCAAGCGCTACGGCCTCGACATTGGCAGCGAAATGATTGTCACCCTCGGTGACACTGTTGACGCGGGCGCGTTGCAAGCCTTCGACGAGAACCTTGACGGTGCCATCGGGCAGTTTGAGCATTTGCAAAATGCTGGCCGCACAACCAATTTCGTAGAGATCTTCGGGTGCGGGATCGTCTTTGCCGGCGGACTTTTGAGCCACCAGCATGATGTTGTTGCCACCCTCCATGGCCATTTCCAGAGCCTTGATCGAACGGGGGCGACCAACGAATAGCGGAATCACCATGTGCGGAAATACCACCACATCACGCAAAGGCAGCAGCGGCAAGTCCATGGGTTCTGAAGAAAGAATCGGGCTCGCAGACATAGTAATTTCCTTAAAAAGCTGCTTTAGAAACAAAAAGGGAAGCTTAGCCCCCCTTTTTGAGTACTACATGTGAGTGTATGTAGTGACGATAGCGGAAATTTCAAGTCGTCGCAGCGATAAACCCACAAAATCAAGGGGAATTTCAACGAGCGGCTCAGGCAGCGCCTTGAAGCTTGGGTACAGCGGGTTTCTCGGGGACCTCGTCGGCATCTTCCTCGTCTCCGTAGATAAGTAACGGTGATCCGGTGCCTTGCACGGCGTTTTCGTCCAGTACGACTCGTTTGACATTCTCGAGCGAGGGAAGTTCGTACATGGTGCCCAGCAACGCCTGCTCGACGATGGAACGCAAGCCACGCGCCCCAGTGCGCCGCTTGATCGCCTTCTGGGCGATGGCGCTGAGGGCCGGAGACCGGACCTCGAGCTCGACGTCTTCCATTTCGAACAGCTTTTGAAACTGCTTGATGAGAGAGTTCCGGGGCTCGGTAAGTATGCGAACCAAAGTCTGTTCATCGAGCTCTTGCAGCGTGGCCACCACCGGCAGACGGCCAACCAGTTCGGGGATAAGACCGAACTTGATGAGGTCTTCGGGCTCGACTTCGGAAAACAGTTCGCCAACGCCGCGCTCGGTCTTGGCACGCACTGATGCCGAAAAGCCGATGCCTGATCTTTCAGTGCGATCACGAATGACTTTTTCGAGACCGTCGAAAGCCCCGCCTACGATGAACAGGATGTTGGTGGTGTCGACCTGCACGAAATCCTGGTTGGGATGCTTGCGCCCGCCCTGCGGCGGCACCGAGGCCACCGTGCCCTCGATGAGCTTGAGCAGCGCCTGCTGCACGCCCTCGCCCGAGACATCACGCGTAATCGAAGGATTGTCGGATTTGCGGGAGATTTTATCGATCTCGTCGATGTAGATGATGGCACGCTGTGCCTTCTCGACATCGTAGTTGCAGTTCTGCAGCAACTTCTGGACGATATTCTCGACATCTTCACCCACGTAGCCGGCTTCGGTAAGCGTGGTCGCGTCAGCCATCACGAACGGCACGTCGAGCATGCGTGCCAAGGTTTGCGCCAGCAGCGTCTTGCCCGAGCCCGTGGGCCCGATCAGCAGGATGTTGCTTTTGGAAAGCTCGACGTCGTCGCCCTTGACCTCGCCGTACCGAATACGTTTGTAGTGGTTGTAGACAGCCACCGCGAGATTTCGCTTGGGAACATCTTGCCCAATAACGTAGCCGTCGAGGAAAGTCTTGATTTCGCGCGGCGTGGGCAGTTCGTTGCGAATGGCATCACGCGCAGCCTCTTGGGTTTCTTCCAGAATAATGTCGGTGCACAGATCAATGCACTCGTCGCAGATGAACACCGACGGCCCTGCGATCAGCTTGCGCACCTCGTGCTGACTTTTATTGCAAAACGAACAATGCAAAACCTTTTCGTCTGCCGATCCTTTTTTCTCGGGCATAAAACTTCAGTTCCTATAACAGCGCGGCCCGCCGAGGCCGCCCTGTCGGTAATAATCAGCGGCAGCCAGGACGGCATCCGCTGACCGGCTGGCCTACGCCTCGGCGGAGTCGGAGCGTGAGACCAGAACTTTATCCACCAACCCATACGATACTGCATCTTCAGCGGACATGAAATTGTCACGCTCGGTGTCTTCGGCGATGCGCTCAACGGGCTGGCCGGTATTCTCGGCCAGTATGGCGTTGAGGCGCTCGCGCAGGTTGAGGATTTCGCGTGCCTGGATCTGGATATCCGAGGCTTGACCCTGGGCGCCGCCCGACGGCTGATGGATCATGATGCGCGAATTGGGCAGCGTGTAGCGCTTGCCCTTTGCGCCGGCCGCCAGCAAGAAGGCGCCCATGCTGGCTGCAAGCCCCGTGCACAGTGTTGAGACATCGGGCTTGACGAACTTCATGGTGTCGTAGATTGCCATGCCAGCGTACACCGACCCGCCCGGCGAGTTGATGTACAACGAAATGTCTTTGTCAGGGTTCTCGGATTCAAGAAAGAGCAACTGAGCTACAACAAGGTTGGCCGATTGGTCATTGACCGGCCCCACAAAAAAAATAACGCGCTCGCGCAACAAGCGTGAATAGATGTCGTACGAACGCTCGCCACGGCCCGACTGCTCGACCACGATCGGCACGTAGCCCAGGCCAGTGGGCACGACGGAATCGCCCCCGTGCATCGAGGCGTAGAAGTCAGTAAATCGCTGCATTTATGCTGTTCCCATCAATTCGTCGAAGTCGACGGTTTCATCGGTGACCTGTGCCTTGGACAGGACATGCTCGACTACGTTGTCTTCGAGCACCAGGGCCTCTACTTCGGCGCGACGTTCGCGGTCGGAAAGATAATAGGCCACCACCTGAGCCGGCTGCTCGTAGTTCTGGGCAAGCTCTTCGATGCGCGCACGTACTTGCTCGGGTTTGGCGCGAAGGTCGGCGCTATCGACGAGCTCGGCCACCAGAAGCCCCAAGCGCACACGACGCTCGCACTCGGCCGTGAAGGTTTCGGGCGGAATCGGCAGGCTATCTGCATTGGGCACGCCGCGCTGCTTGAGCTCTTCGCGAGCTTGGGCCACACGGTTGGCCGTATCGTTTTCGACCAACGCCTTGGGCACGTCGAATGTGCAGGCGGCGGCCAGGGCGTCCATGACGCTGCCTTTGGTGCGGGCTTTTGCACGCGCCTTGACCTCGCGCTGGATATTCGAGCGCACGTCTTCGATAAGCTTTTCGACGTCGCCTTCAGCCTGGCCAAGCGCCTTGGCAAACTCGGAATCGATCTCGGGCAGGATGGGCTCGGCCACTTGAGTGACTGTGATCTTGAACTCGGCGGTTTTTCCCGCAACTTCTTGACCGCCGTAATCGGCCGGGAATTCCAGCGGGAATGTCTTGGTCTCGCCCGCTTTGAGACCGCGCACGGCGGATTCGAATTCGGGCAGCATGCGGCCCTGCCCCAGCACGAAGGGGAAGTTCTCGGCCGAACCGCCCTCGAAGGCCACGCCGTCGATGGTGCCGGCAAAATCGACTGTGACGCGGTCGTCGTCTTGAGCGGCACGATCATCGCGCGGCTCGTAAGAGGCACGCTGCTTGCGCAGGATGTCGAGGGTGTGCTGGACTTCGGTCTCGCCGACTTCGACATTGCTGCGCGTAACCTGCAATGCGGCCAGGTCGGGCGCGGTAACTTCGGGATAGACCTCGAAGGTGGCGGAGAAGCCCATAAAGCCTTCTTCAACGCCTTCGGTCTTGGGTTCGAGATCGGGGGTGCCCGCGATGCGCAAGCTGGCGTCGGCGATGGCCTTGTCGAGCGCACGGCCGACTTCGGAATTGATGACGTCGTAACGGATGCCGGGGCCGTGGCTGCGCTCAATCATGGACAGCGGAGCCTTGCCCGGACGAAAGCCCTGCACCTTGGCTGTACGCGCAACACGCTTGAGCTGGGACTGGACTTCTTTTTCGACATCGGCAACCGAAACGACGAGATCGATACGACGCTCCAGGCCAGACAGAGTTTCAACCACGGGCTGCTGCATTAGGGACCTATATATAAGTTGGTAAATGGATAGATGAACAGGATATTTTACCGGAAAGTCACGAGGCCGAAATATACACGTCGAGCCACGCCCTTATTGCATTCACGAGCCGACCGGTTATTTGATCGTTTCTCGTGCGCATTTGACGTCGATTCAGCTGCCACGTGGTATTCTGGATCAGAACAGGACCGCTGACTTCTGCCCTTTGGTCCCATCCCCCTTTTTCTATCGAGCCTCATTCAATTTGAATCCCCGCATTCAGAATATGCTGACAACCGGCCTGCTGCGCCTGTTGTCCGTACTGCCGTACTCCCTCGTCGCCCGCACAGGCGAAGGCCTGGGCTCTTTATTACACAGGATACCGAGCAAGCGCCGCCATATCGTGCAAACCAATCTGCGCCTTTGCTTTCCTGAAAAGAGCGAGGCAGAACGACAGCGGTTGTGCAAACTGGTCTTCAGGCAGGTGTTGCGCAGCTATCTTGAACGCGGCCTGCAATGGTACGGCAGCGCAGACAGGCTGACATTGCTTACAGAGGTGCACAGCGCAATTCCGCTGCA
The DNA here is from genome assembly GCF_044464525.1 of Pusillimonas sp. Lineage (NCBI taxonomy): Bacteria > Pseudomonadati > Pseudomonadota > Betaproteobacteria > Burkholderiales > Alcaligenaceae > Pusillimonas > Pusillimonas sp. The sequence continues at coordinate 47,471 of NZ_JBIQLE010000019.1, read as the reverse complement.
GGATTCATATGAGCAGCCCACTATTTTTCTGGGATTTCACTTTGCGGCCATAGAAGCCGGCTGCATGATGTATTCCATACTGCACCCGGTGGCATCCCTCTACACGCCCATGTCGGACGGAACGACCGATAACCTTGCCTTGAAGCAAAGAAGCCGGTTTGGCACGGAAATGGTGCCTCGCCACAGCAGCGCCCGCAATACACTGAGAATTTTGCGCTCGGGCAAGCCGATCATGCTGGCGGCCGATATGGATTTCGGCTTGCGAGACTCGGTGTTTGCCCCTTTCTTCGGCGTAGAGGCGTGCACCCTGACCGCGGTTTCACGCCTTGCCCAACTCAGTGGCGCGAGAGTCGTGCCGTTCGTGACCGATGTAAAGGACGGCTACGGGGGATATAAGCTGCATATCTTCGAGCCCCTGGCAAATTACCCATCGGGCGACGTGCTTGCCGACGCGCAGGCAATGAACCGATTTCTTGAGACGCAAATACAGCGCATACCCGACCAATACTATTGGGTGCACCGGCGCTTCAAGCGCCGCCCGGAAGGCCAGGCTTCAGTGTATTGACAGCACTCGCCGCGTTGCTGATGAATGCGGGTCTTGTGCTGTTGGCGCAGTGCAATTCACCGCGTTTGATGGGCGCCCTTCCCCCGTGGGGTAGAGCCGATTCCTTAAATGGTGCGAACGGAGAGACTCGAACTCTCACACCTCTCGGCGCCAGAACCTAAATCTGGTGCGTCTACCAATTCCGCCACGTTCGCATTCAAAGGCAAGCCAGAAAGTGTAGCAATATTCCATGGCTGGAGCAAACCATCTCTGGTCCTGATGTTTGGTGACACCCCCCCGCGTTAGCCATCCCTGACGTGACCAACAGGGCTTGTCGCGCAACGGGGTAAAATCACCCGCTGACTCTTCGGCGAAACGCTCATGCCACCACGCCTGCACGCCTTCTACGGCCGTCCCCTGTCTTTTTCGAACGATGGCGCCAATCACCGGCGCACGCGGCTGCCTTTGTCCAAGGCCGGCCGCTACTCAGCGCGCTCATCGGCGCAATCCCCCTGCACCGGCCGTACCTAATTCACCCCCCATCCACACAATACACATACGCATCCGATGACTACAGAACAGCAAGGCATTATTGAACGAGCCTGGAACGATCGAAGCGCGATTGATCCCGTCAACGCAAACACAGAAATCCATGAGGCGGTCGAGCGCATCATTAAAGCTCTGGACGACGGCAGCTTGCGCGTGGCCGAGAAGATCGAAGGGCAATGGGTTACGCATCAATGGATAAAAATGGCGGTCTTGCTTTCGTTCCGGCTACACACCAATCGCCCGATGGGACAGGCGCCAATGCAGTTCTACGATAAGGTCGACCTGAAGTTCGCCGACTACACCGCTGAGGATTTCGCTCAGGCCGGATTTCGCGTCGTGCCGCCCGCCGTCGCGCGCCGCGGCGCCTACATAGGCAACGACGTGGTGCTGATGCCGTCTTATGTGAATATTGGCGCCCATGTCGGCGATGGCGCCATGATCGACACCTGGGCCACAGTGGGCTCATGCGCCCAGATTGGCCGCAATGTGCACCTTTCCGGAGGCGTTGGCATCGGCGGCGTGCTCGAGCCCTTGCAGGCCAACCCCACCATCATCGAAGACAATTGCTTCATCGGCGCGCGCTCGGAGGTTGTCGAGGGCGTCATTGTGGAAGAAAACTCTGTACTTGCCATGGGCGTCTTCCTGTCGCAAAGCACCAAGATATACGACCGGGCCACCGGAAACATCAGCTACGGACGAGTGCCGGCCGGATCGGTGGTGGTGCCCGGGTCTTTGCCCGCGCCTGACGGATCATACAGCTTGGCATGCGCTGTCATCGTCAAGCGGGTTGACGCCCAGACCCGTTCCAAGACCAGTATCAACGATTTGCTGAGAGCCTGATGCCAGACTGCCCCGTACGCGCCCTGGCCGAAGCGCTGATCAGCCGGCCCTCTATCACGCCCGACGATGCAGGTTGCCAGGCGCTACTGGCCGAGCGCCTGGCGCCGGTCGGCTTCCAGGCGGAACCCATGCCATTCGAGGACGTATCCAACCTCTGGCTACGACGCGGCGACACCGCACCCTTGCTGGTGTTTGCGGGCCACACCGACGTCGTTCCCACGGGGCCGATAGAAAAATGGCATAGCGATCCTTTCGTTCCCACCGAGCGCGACGGCCAACTATATGGCCGCGGCTCGGCCGATATGAAAAGCTCGATCGCGGCCTTTACCGTGGCCGCCGAAGAATTCATTGCCGCGCATCCGGACCATCGTGGTTCGATAGCCCTGCTGATCACATCGGATGAAGAAGGCCCATCGGTCAACGGCACGGTGAAGGTCTGCGACACGCTGCAAGCACGCAACGAGATTCCCGACTACTGCATCGTGGGTGAGCCGACTTCAACATCGCGCCTGGGCGACACGGTTAAAAACGGGCGACGGGGTTCGCTGTCGGGGCGCTTGCTCATCAAGGGCAAGCAGGGGCATGTGGCGTATCCGCATCTGGCGCGCAACGCCATTCATTTGATGGCCCCGGCGTTGTCCGAGCTTACGGCCATAACGTGGGATGCCGGCAATCAGTATTTCCCGGCAACGACTTTCCAGGTATCCAACCTGCATGCCGGCACCGGCGCAAGCAACGTAGTGCCGGGTGAAGCGATCGTCGACTTCAATTTTCGCTTCTCAACCGAAAGTACGCCCGACATGCTCAAGCAAAGAGTATGCGCAGTGCTGGATGCCTGCAATCTCGAGTACGATCTGGCCTGGACGTTAAGCGGCGAACCGTTCCTGACGCCTCGCGGCGAGCTCAGCCGCGCAATCAGCGCCGCCATTTTGGCCGAGACAGGCATAGAAACCGAGTTGTCCACCACGGGGGGCACCTCCGACGGGCGCTTCATCGCCAAGCTTTGCAAACAGGTCGTGGAGTTCGGGCCGATCAACGCCAGCATTCACCAGACCAACGAGCACATCAGCATCGACACCCTGCAACCCCTCAAAGAGATTTACCGCCGTACACTGGAGAATCTTCTGCTGGACGACGGAGACACCGCATGAACGCAACAGCCTTGCAAGAACTACACACCATCCGCGACCTGCTTCGCTACGCCGTCAGCCGCTTCAACGCGGCCCAGCTCTCATTTGGCCACGGCAGCGATAATGCCTGGGACGAAGCCGTCTACCTGTTGTTGCATGTATTGCACCTGCCGCTCGATACGCTCGACCCGTTCCTGGACGCGCGCGTGCTGACGGATGAAAAAAAACGCTATCTGGAAATGATGGAGCGACGCCTGAACGAACGCGTGCCGGCTGCCTACCTTACGGGCGAAGCCTGGCTGCAGGGGCATCGCTTCGCGGTGGACTCACGAGTCATTGTGCCGCGCTCGCCCATATCAGAACTGCTGGTGGACGCACTGCAACCCTGGGTAGCCGACCCTGCCGGGGTCGATTACGTGCTTGATCTTTGCACGGGCTCGGGCTGTTTGGCAGTGCTTGCCGCCATGGCGTTCCCCAATGCGCAAGTCGACGCCGTTGACCTGTCCGAGCATGCACTCGAGGTAGCCGACCTCAACATCGAGCAGTTCGGGCTGGACGGCCGTGTCGCCACGCATCGCAGCGACCTCTTCGACCAGTTGCCTCAATGCCAGTACCAGGTCATTGTTTGCAACCCGCCTTACGTCAACAACAGTTCAATGGAATCCCTCCCCGCCGAATACCGCCATGAACCCACCATGGCCTTGGCGGGCGGCGACGACGGCATGGACATCGTACGCCGGCTGCTGCGCGATGCCCCCCAATTCATGAGTGACGACGGCATCCTGGTGTTGGAGATCGGGCACGAGTACGAAAACTTCATTGCCGCTTTCCCCGAACTTGAACCCGTTTGGCTAAGCACCGCGAACTCCGAGGATCAGATTCTGCTTCTGACCCGGGAGCAGCTAGAGTCGTGATACGAGCAACTGGACTGACGCTGCGACGCGGCGTCAAGGTATTGCTGCAAGAAGCAGACTTTGTCGTCAACCCCGGAGAGCGCCTTGGCTTCGTGGGCAAGAATGGTGCAGGAAAATCCACCCTGTTCGCCTTGTTGCAAGGCCGGCTCGAGTTGGATGCCGGCGCGCTTTCCATTCCCGAGGGCTGGCGTATAGCCAGTGTCGAGCAAGAAATCGGCGCACAAGACCGGCCCGCGCGCGAATTCGTCATCGACGGCGACACGCATCTGCGCGCGCTGCAAGCCGAACGCGCCGCCACGCCCGACAGCAACGGGCATCGAATCGCCGAACTTGAATCCGCGCTGATCGAAGCCGACGCCTGGAGCGCCCCTTCCAGAGCCGAACAGCTTCTGGCCGGCCTTGGGTTTGCGCCGGATGAGTGGATGCGCCCAGTGGGCGAATTTTCCGGTGGGTGGCAGATGCGGGTGGCGCTGGCACGGGCGCTTATGGCCCCTTCCGAACTGCTCCTGCTGGACGAGCCCACCAACCACCTCGACCTGGATGCCATGCTGTGGCTGGAGCGCTGGCTGTCCTCATACCAGGGCACTGTACTGCTGATTTCGCACGATACCGAGTTCCTCGATTCCGTGGCGCGTTCCATACTGCACTTCGACCAGGGCAAGCTCGTACGCTACAAGGGGGGATACGAAGACTTCCTGACACAGCGTGCCGAGCGCTTGCGCCAAACCCATATCGCCTGGGAGCGCCAGACGCGGGAAACGGCCCGCCTGCAAAGCTTCATCGACCGTTTCAAGGCAAAGGCCACCAAGGCGAAGCAGGCGCAAAGCCGGGTGAAGGCGCTGGCTCGTATGGAAAAACTGGCCCCCCTGCATGCGGAATCGGGCATCGACATCCGCATTCCCGCCCCGCAAAGCATGCCCGACCCGCTGCTGAGCCTGCGTGAAGTTTCGGTGGGATATCAAGGCAGCGCCGGCAGTGACATCCCAGGCGCCGGCCAGCCTGCGGGCACTAGCGCTTACGCTGCCGCCGCGGCTGACACGGCTGACGCGGCCGACAGGGTCGTACTGAAAGACGTCACCCTGATGCTGCGCGCAGGCAGCCGTATCGGCGTGTTGGGCGTCAACGGCGCGGGCAAAAGTACGCTGATCAAGACCTTGTCGGGCGATCTGCCCGCCCTGGCCGGCGAGCTCAAAGCCTCAAAAGGCTTGAACATCGGCTACTTCGCCCAGCAGCAACTGGACATGCTGCGGCTGGACGAAACGCCGCTGCAGCACCTGGCGCGGCTGGCGCCGCAAACTCGCGAGCAGGAACTGCGCAACTACCTGGGCGGGTTCGGCTTCAGCGGCGACAGCGTCAACAGTTTGGTAGCACCCATGTCAGGCGGCGAGAAAGCGCGGCTGGCCTTATCGCTGATAGTCTGGCAAAAGCCCAATCTGCTCCTGCTTGACGAGCCCAGCAACCACCTCGACGTCGATACGCGTGAAGCGCTGGCCACGGCGCTGGCGGAATTCGAAGGCAGCGTGCTGATGGTGTCTCACGACCGCCACCTGTTGCGCACGACGGTCGACAGCTTTTGGATCGTCGCAGATGGCGGGGTGTTGGAATTCGACGGCGATCTCGAAGACTATCGAGAGTGGCTTAACGTACGAGCCTCGGCCCAAAGAGCCGAGACACGCAACCTGGCGCAGGCGGCGGCGGGCGGCGATGCGACCATCGACCGCAAGGCACAACGCCGCCTTGACGCCGAGGAGCGCCAACGGCTTTCCAAGCTGCGCAAGCCGCTTGAGACCTCACTCAAGAAAGTGGAAACCCAGATGGAACAGGCCCGTCTACGCCTGGACGAACTCGACACCCTTATCGCCGACCCGCAGTTTTACGCCGATTCGCGACGCGATGAAAGACCTTCCGTATTGGCTGAGCATGGTGAGTTGACGAAGCGGATGGAGGGGCTTGAAGAGCAATGGCTCGAGCTGCAGGAAGAGCTTGAAGGCTTGGTGTAGTTGGCAGCTGTTAGTTACTTGAGTTCTTGTTATAGGCCCGGATTCCTGGACGGCTACCGTACCGGTTTCTAAAGCACTCCTGCAATGTATGGCGGGCGGCTGCTGGGTGTTAAGACGCTGTGAGCTGCTGGATTCTAAGGCGTTCCTGCGCTGTGGGGCCCCACATCACAGAAACTACAGCGTGGTATGGACTCGAGCCTTTTGCGAGGCACCATCAATGAAAGAAGCAGTGGCAAAGAAGTGGTGGACAAATCCAAGAAGAAGGTATCCGACCTATTACAATAAAGCGAGGTGCGTGGCGGGCAGGTATTTTGGGCGACGTAGAGCAAGCCGAGCACATATTGGTTTCGGGGATGCAAGCTCGCAACTGTTTGAGCGGCGCGCTTGTCGGACCGCAGGTCCGACGCCGCGAGTTTTGCGAGCGCCTCGAAACCAATGTGTGGGAGGGTAGCCGGCAAAGCCGGCCGTAGCTCTCCGGCGCCCAAAATACCTGCCCGCCACGCGCCGTTTAAAGAACCTACGGTCAGCCCGCAATCACATCCAGCTTCGCCACACCCAATGCCAAGGTCTTGGTGCCCACCTCGCGAAATTGAATCTGCGCCTGAGAACCCTGCCCCGAGCCGCTGAGCCCGATAATCGTTCCCTCGCCGAACTTTGCATGGCGAACGCCCTGCCCGATACGGAAGTGCTTGTCTCCCACCGACACGCCACTGGTCACCCCACGCGGCGCGCGTGGAGAAATAGTGCCGGCCGAGGGACGACCATAAGCATCAGAACGGCGCCACCCTGCCTGGCCCCAAGCCTCGTTCGGTATCGTCTTTGCCTCGCGAGGAGTGAGCCACTTCAGGTGTTGCTCGGGAATCTCGTCCAGAAAGCGCGACCGCATTGCATAACGCGTTTGCCCATGCAGCATGCGGCTTTGCGATAGCGTCAGGTACAGGCGCTCGCGGGCGCGCGTAATGGCCACATACATGAGGCGGCGTTCTTCTTCCAGCCCCGCCGCTTCCAGCAGACTGTTCTCGTGGGGAAAGAGCCCCTCTTCGATGCCTGTGATGAACACCGCATCGAACTCCAGGCCCTTGGCCGCGTGCACTGTCATCAATTGCACAGCGTCCTGGCCCGGCTGAGCCTGATTGTCGCCCGCCTCAAGTGAAGCATGCGACAGGAATGCCGCCAAAGGAGACATGGCAATCTCGGTGTCCGGCGATGCCGGAACCTCACTGCCTTCGCGTCCAGGCGCAACCGATGCCGTCGGATCGGACTGCTGTGCCGCAGAAGCATCCACAGCGTCTGCCGACAGGGCTTCATTCAAAACGGCCATGTCGGCCATGGACGTCAGGGGGCGCTCTATCAACAGGCCGGCCGGCAGCCCTTCAATAGTTTCTTCCACGCAGAACACCGTGGCCGCGTTGACGAGTTCCTGCAAGTTCTCCAGCCGCTCTGCACCCTCTTTTTCGGCTTGATAATGCGCCCTTAGACCGCTGTGGTGAACCACATGATCGATCAGTTCGGGCAACGACAGAATTTGCGCCTCGTGGGCCATGCCGGCGATCAGCTCGGCGAATTTCGCCAGGTTGCTGCCTGCCTTGCCCGACATGAACGGCACCGCCCCGAACAAGCTCGTGCCTCGCTCGCGGGCCATATCGGCCAGTTGTTCCAAAGAGCGCGCGCCTATGCCCCGAGTTGGAAAATTGACCACCCTCAGCCATGACGTATCGTCATGGGGATTGTCCATCAGGCGCAGATAGGCAAGTGCATGCTTGACTTCCTGGCGCTCGAAAAAGCGCAAGCCGCCATAGACTTTATACGGGATTCCCGCCGAAAACAGCGCATGTTCGATTACCCTCGACTGTGCATTGCTGCGGTACAAGACGGCGACTTCATGGCGCAAGCTGCCATCGTTGATGAGCGCCTTGATCTCATCCACCACCCATTGCGCCTCCATGAGATCTGAAGGCTGCTCAATGACACGCACGGGCTCGCCCTCGCCCTGGGCTGTCCAGAGGTTCTTGCCCAGGCGGGCGCTATTGTGCGCAATAAGCGCATTGGCCGAATCAAGAATATGCCCATAAGAGCGGTAGTTCTGCTCGAGACGGATGACCGCGCCTTTCGCGTAATCGCGCTCGAAATCCGCCATATTTCCCACATTGGCGCCCCGGAATGCATAGATCGACTGATCATCGTCGCCCACAGCGAACACGCTGGCTCCGCCGCCGGCCAGCAGTTGCAGCCAACGGTATTGCAAAGTGTTGGTATCCTGGAATTCGTCCACCAAAATGTGCCGGAACCGGCGCTGGTAGTGCTCGCGTACCGGAGCATTTCGCTGAAGCAGCTCGTAGGCGCGCAACAGCAATTCGGCAAAATCGACGACACCTTCGCGTTCGCACTGAGCCTGATACAAAGCATATATTTCGACCAGGCGCCGGCGATGCGGATCGTCTGCCGGCACAGCGTCGGGACGCTGCCCTTCTTCTTTGGCGCCGTTGATGAAGCGCTGCACATCGCGTGCAGGGTACTTCTCGTCGTCGATGCCCGCGCCCTTGATCAGGCGCTTGATAGCGGACAGTTGGTCGGCCGAATCAAGTATCTGGAACGTTTGGGGCAGATTGGCATCGCGATGATGGGCGCGCAACATGCGGTTGCACAGGCCATGAAAGGTGCCCACCCATAAGCCACGCGTATCCAGCGGCAACAGGCTGGACAGCCGCGCAAGCATCTCGCGCGCCGATTTGTTGGTGAAGGTGACAGCCAGCAGGCCATAAGGGCTGGCCTGGCTCGTTTGAATGAGCCAGGCCATGCGTGTGGTCAGGACACGGGTTTTGCCGCTGCCTGCGCCGGCCAGAACCAGCGCATGCTGTGGAGGTAAGGTGACGGCGGCTTTTTGTTCGGGGTTAAGCTGCTCGATCATGCCGCATAGCGGCGCAGACGATAGGCAAATTGTTCGAGCCCTTCGATACCGCTTTGCTGCGCGCGCTGGCACCAGGCCTGAAGGTCGTTGCGCAATTGCTCGCTGGTGGCGCTGGAGCTTTCCCAGAGCCGGATCAACTCGCTGCGCATCTGCACCAGCGTGGAAAGTGACTGGCTTTGGGCCAGGACCGTGTCGAGCTCGGCGCGCTGCGCGGGCTCGAGAGAGACGTCGGCGTTGCCAAGGGTGTGCCGGATGCGGCTAAGCTGGCGCCAGCGGCAATCGGTGCTTCCCTTCTTGCGCAAGGGCTTGAGCTTGGCAAGCTCTTCGGAAGCCGCTTTCTTGATGACGTCGGTGTAGCGTGCCAGGATTTCGTAGCGATGCTGGATGACGCCCTCGAGCGTTTTCAGGCTGACCGACTGGGCTGCGGGCTCGAGCTTGAGCTTGGGCGCCACGCGGCGCACCGTGGCCAGGCGGAAGAAGCTGAGCACCTTGATGTAGCCCCAGCCGATGTCGAATTCCCACCATTTGGCCGAAAACTTGGCCGACGTGCCGTAGGCATGGTGGTTATTGTGCAGTTCTTCGCCGCCGATGATGATGCCCCAGGGGAAGACGTTGGTGCTGGTATCGGGGCTGGCGTAGTTGCGATAGCCCACGTAGTGACCCAGCCCGTTGACCACACCGGCGGCCCAGAAGGGAATCCAGGCCATCTGGATGGCCCACACGGTAAGGCCCAGGACGCCAAACAGGGCGACATCGATACCCAGCATGATAAGTACGCCCAGCAAGCTGTGGCGCGAATATACATTGCGCTCGAGCCAGTCGTCGGGGGTGCCGTAGCCAAAACGCTTTAGGGTTTCGGCGTTGGCGGCTTCGTCGCGGTAGAGCTCGGCGCCGCGGAAGAACACCTTGCCGATGCCGTAAACCATAGGCGAGTGGGGATCGCCCTCGCGTTCGCACTTGGCGTGATGCTTACGGTGGATGGCCACCCATTCTTTGGTGACCATGCCCGTGGTCATCCACAGCCAGAACCGGAAGAAATGCATGACGGCCGGATGCAGATCGAGACCTCGGTGCGTTTGGCTGCGATGCAGGAAAAGCGTAACGCCCAGGATGGTGACGTGGGTGAGAGCCAAAGTAACGAGCGCCACTTGCCACCATGAATACTGCAGCAAGCCACCCGCCAGAAAAGAAATAATTGTGTCCATAACCACTTTGTAAGGCCTTGTGGGCCCCTAGTTGAATATCCAGTAGATTCTAACGTACATGCGTCTATTCTGACAGTAAAGTTTCAAATTAGTTTTTGAGATAAATCAAGGACATGGGCGGATCAGAGGGGGTGAAACCGCCTGAAACGCCTGTCTTGTCCCACAAGCTATGCATTTGTACGCTGCATTGCCGCCGCAAAGAAGCCGTCTGTGCCATGCCGGTCGGGCCGCATCGACAAATACGGCCCCGAAAGCGTCAGGTTCTTACAACGGTCTTTAATGATTTCGTTGGCATCCAGCAGCTCGAAACCTGGGTTTTCGGCAAGAAACGCTTCCACCTGCTGCTGGTTCTCTTCAGGCAGCACGCTGCAGGTGGCGTACACCAGCCTGCCTCCGGGCGCCACACAGCTTGCGGCCTGCCGCAAGATTCGTGCCTGTAGCTCCATCAATTCGACCACCGATTCCGGGTGCTGTCGCCATTTCAGGTCGGGATTTCGTCGCAGGGTTCCCAGGCCGCTGCACGGGGCATCCACCAGAACACGATGCGCCTTGCCCCGCAGACGCCGGACACGCTGATCGTTGTTGGGGCTGATGACCACCGGAACGATGTTGGACAATCCGCTGCGCGCAAAACGGGGCTTGGCCCGCGCCAACCGCGCAGCCGAGACATCAAATGCGTACAAGCGCCCCGTGGAGCGCATCAGCGCCCCCAGAAGCAGGGTTTTGCCGCCGGCTCCGGCACAATAATCTATGATCATCTCGCCGCGTCGCGGGCCCACCAACGCCGTAAGAATCTGGCTGCCCTCGTCCTGCACCTCAATTTCCCCGCGCTCGAACATAGGCCAGCGATTGACCGGAGGCCTGCCCTGCACACGGATGCCCCACGGTGAATACGGTGTGGGCTGGGGATCGAACTTGGCTGCGGGGCCGTCGCGCAGGGTTTGCAGCATCGTGTCTCGCTCGGCTTTGAGAGAGTTGACGCGCAGATCGAGCGGCGCCGGCTGATTCAAGGCCTCTATGAGGGCCTCGGCGTCGTCCAGATCAGACATGCGTTGCATCAGCCAATCGGGTACGCTCCATCGCACCTCGGGCGCCAGGCTTTTAACATCGATGCGCTGAATATGGTCAAGCCAGCCTCTTTCTTCCTCGGACAGGGCCTCGTCAAGCTTGGCGCGATCAAAAACCGTGTTCAGGCCAAGAATGGCGAGCCGGCGCGCAGCCGCGCCGGAACCGCTTTGGGCGAACTGCCGATAGCGGCGCAAATGGCGCAACACGTCAAAAACGCCGTTCGAGAGCTCGGCCCGGTCACGGGCGCCCAGCTTGGGGTTGGCCCTTAGCCAGCGCGACAACACCGCGTCGGCGGGATACTGCCATTGCAAGATCTCGCCCAAAACTTCTTGCGCCTGGTGTATGCGCGCCGCCGCGACGACATAGGGCCGGGCCGAACTCGTTCGGCGGTTTTTACTTGAAGCGTTCATATCTACCTTGAATCAACATCCGCCGTCGTCTGACGGCAAAATGAAAGAACGGCTAACCACGCCGTCGACGTGCACCCGTTGCATGGCATCAAGCGTAACCCGGCCTGCAGCCAGCCATTCAACCACTTCCGAATACACTTTGTGCTCGAGCCGTAAAAGGCGACGAGCCAGCTCGTCAGGCGTATCCCCCGCAAGCACCGGTACGACCCCTTGCGCGATGATGGGTCCATGGTCAAGCACGGGTGTCACGAAATGCACCGTGCAGCCATGCCACTGCACCCCCATGGCCAGGGCTTGCTGGTGGGTGTGCAGCCCAGGAAACGCGGGAAGCAACGAGGGATGGATATTGACCAGCCTGCCGTTGAAACGTTCGACGAAACCAGTGGTCAACACACGCATGAAGCCAGCCAGCAGTACGTAGTCGGGCCGATGAATCTCGATGGCCTCGGCCAGAGCCGCATCGAACTGCTCGCGCGAGGCATAGTCTTTATGGGGAACGATCGCTGTTTTCAACCCCTGTTCGCGGGCCCACTCTATTGCCGGGGATTGGGGTGAGTTCGACACGACAGCCGCCACTTCGGCGGGCAAGGCCTGATCACGCACGGTTTGCACAATGGCCCGCATATTACTGCCTCGGCCGGAAACCAGCACCACAAAACGGCGGCGGGAAGAAGAATTTGACGCTGACAAGGACGTTTTCCAGAGTAAGGCAACGTAAAATTGTAAACTCTCGGATGTGAAACCTTCTTTCAAGATCTATCGCCGCCTCCCACGCTACGATACCCAAAGCCCCAGCGCCGTCACCATCGGCAATCTGGACGGGGTCCATCGTGGCCACCAGGCCATTATCCGCCGTGTCGTCCACGAAGCCGCGCAGCGCAGCCTGGTCCCCACAGTCATGACCTTCCAGCCGCATCCGCGCGCCTTTTTCGCGCAGCGCGGGCAGCGCCCTGAACTGATTCCCACCCAGATCAGCAGCCTGCGAGACAAGGCTTGGGCGCTGCAGAAACTGCAGATTCGCCAGCTGGTATTGCAGCGCTTCAACCAGCAGCTTGCCGACATGCCCGCCGAAGATTTCATCGAACAGCTGCTGGTTCGCGGCTTGCAGACCCGATGGCTGCTGGTGGGCGAGGATTTTCGCTACGGCCACAAGCGGATGGGCGACGTGGCCCTGCTGCGCCGGGCCGGACGGCGCCACGGTTTCATTGTCGAAACCTTGTCCGACGTCGTTGACGAACATGGCTACCGGATATCCAGTTCTGAGGTGCGCACTGCACTGGCCGTAGGCAACCTGGAGCGCGCAGAGCGCCTGCTGGGTCATACTTACCGGATTAGCGGCCATGTCATACATGGTCAAAAGCTTGGCCGCAGCCTGGGCTTTCCCACGCTGAACATTCGCGTACCCACGCTATGCGCGGCGCGCTCGGGCGTTTATGTGGTGCGGGCCCATGGATTGGCCGAACAACCTTTAAACGGAGTGGCCAGCCTTGGTGTAAGACCCACCATCTCCGACTCCGGACGCATCATGCTCGAGGTCCATCTGCTGGACCGGGACGTTGATGCATACGGTAAACTCACGCAAATCGAATTTCTTCAGTACCTCCGGGACGAAGAAAAATTCCCCGACCTTCCTGCAATGATCGCCGCCATCGAAAACGATGTGCAAAGCGCTCGAGATTATTTCGCGCTCCATGGACTATAGAAACACTTTAAATCTGCCCGAAACCCCCTTTCCGATGCGGGGCGACCTTGCCAAGCGCGAACCACGCTGGGTCGCCGAATGGGAAGAGAACAAAGTGTACGAAGCCATCCGGCAGGCCAGCCAGGGGCGACCCAAATTCGTGCTTCATGACGGCCCGCCCTATGCCAACGGCGACATCCACATCGGCCATGCGGTCAACAAAATTCTTAAGGACATCATCGTAAAAAGCCGCAATATGTCCGGCTTTGATGCCCAGTACGTGCCCGGCTGGGATTGCCACGGCATGCCGATCGAGATACAGATTGAGAAAAAATACGGCAAGAACCTGCCGGTTGCAGAAGTACAGGCCAAAGCGCGCGCCTATGCGCTCGAGCAGATTGAAAGCCAGAAAAACGATTTCAAGCGCCTGGGCGTACTGGGTGACTGGAACCGCCCCTACCTCACCATGAATCACGCCGACGAGGCCAACGAGCTTCGCGTACTGGCCCGCATCATGGAAAAGGGCTTCGTCTTCCGTGGCCTGAAGCCGGTCAACTGGTGTTTCGATTGCGGTTCCGCCCTGGCCGAAGCCGAAGTCGAATACGCCGACCGCAAGGACCCCGCCGTTTTCGTCGCCTTTCGCTTCGATCAGCCTGGAAAAGTGGCCCACGCCTTCGGCCTGGAGAGCATCGACGACGGCGCCGTCGTCATCTGGACGACCACGCCCTGGACCCTGCCCGCCAACCAGGCGCTCAACGTCCACCCCGAGCTTGAATACGCCCTGGTCAAGCTGGCCCAACCGCGTGCAAGCGGCGCGGTGCTGCTGTTGGCCAAAGACCTGGTCGAAAGCTGTCTCGAAACATGGCAGCTTGAAGGCGAGATCATTGCGACCGCTCCCGGCGCCGCCCTGGCCAATCTTGAATTCCGCCATCCGCTTTACGAACTGGATGCCGGCTATCGCCGCACGGCGCCCATCTACCTGGCCGACTACGTCTCGCTGGATGCCGGCACCGGCGTGGTCCATTCGTCACCCGCCTACGGCGTGGATGACTTCCTGTCGTGCAAAGCGCATGGCCTGCGCGATGAAGACATCATCAGCCCCGTGAAGGGCGACGGCGTCTACGCCTCGACTCTGCCTCTGTTCGGCGGACAGCACATCTGGAAGGCCAATCCCGAGATCGTCAAGGCGCTCGAGGCGGCCGGCTCGCTGTTGCATGTAAAAACACTGTCGCACAGCTATATGCATTGCTGGCGGCACAAGACACCGATCATCTATCGCGCCACCAGCCAGTGGTTTGCCGGCATGGACCGGCAGCCCAAGGAAGGCGAGACGCTACGCGAGGCGGCCCTCAAAGGCGTCGAGCAGACGCAGTTCTACCCGGCATGGGGCCGGGCCCGCCTGCACGCCATGATCGCCAACCGTCCCGACTGGACCTTGTCGCGCCAGCGCCAATGGGGCGTGCCCATGGCCTTTTTCGTACACAAGGAAACCGGCGAGCTGCATCCGCGCACCATAGAACTGCTCGAACAGGTGGCCCAGCGGGTCGAAAAAGAAGGCATCGAGGCCTGGCAATCGCTGGACCCGCGCGACTTGCTTGGCGATGAAGCTGATCAATACGAAAAGAACCGCGACACGCTCGACGTATGGTTCGATTCGGGCACCACGCACGCCACCGTACTGGGCGGCCAGGGCAATGAGTTCAACGGCTCGCACGGCGACCTGCTCAAGTGGCCGGCCGACCTTTACTTGGAAGGGTCCGACCAGCACCGCGGCTGGTTCCACTCTTCGCTGCTGACAAGCTGCATGCTTTACGGGCGCCCGCCCTACAAGGCCCTGCTCACCCACGGTTTCGTGGTTGACGGCTCAGGGCGCAAAATGAGCAAGTCGGTGGGCAACGTGGTGGCGCCGCAGAAGGTGTCCGATACGCTCGGAGCCGAGATTCTTCGTCTTTGGACGGCGTCCACCGATTATTCGGGTGAGCTGTCCATCTCTGAAGAAATTCTCAAGCGGGTGGTCGAGGGCTACCGGCGCATACGCAATACGCTCAAATTCCTGCTGGGCAATTTAAGCGATTTCGACGCGGCGCGCGATGCCGTCGCCCTGGACGCCATGTTCGAGATAGACCGCTATGCGCTGGCCATGACGGCCACCATGCAGGCCGAGACTCTCGAAAATTACAAGCGCTATGAGTTTCATCCGGCCGTCGCCCGTATGCAGATATTCTGTTCCGAAGACCTGGGCGCCTTCTATCTGGACGTCCTGAAGGACAGGCTCTACACTGCGGGCCGAGACAGCCTGGCAAGGCGCTCGGCCCAGACGGCTGTGTTCCATATCACCCACGCCTTGCTCAAGCTCATGGCGCCGATCTTGTCCTTTACCGCCGAAGAGGCCTGGAAGGATCTGCACCGGGACAAGGCCGCCACCATATTCACCGAGCTGTTCCATGCCCTGCCCGACCAGGTCGACGCTTCAGCCCTGTGCGAGAAGTGGAACCGGCTGCGCGCCATCCGCGCCGAGGTGATGCGGCGCATCGAAGAAGTGCGTACCGCCGGCAAGATCGGCTCGTCGCTGGATGCCGAAATCGACCTATATGCCGACGGCGACGATTACGACCTTCTGGCGTCGCTGCAGGATGACCTGCGCTTCGTGCTGATCGTCTCGCGTGCGCAAGTGCACCGCGCACCTGGCGAGCCAGGCATCGAAGTCGCCGCCACCGAACACGCAAAATGCGAGCGCTGCTGGCATCACCGCGAAGACGTGGGGCTTGACGAGCAGCATCCCACAATATGCGGCCGCTGCGTCAGCAACCTGTTTTCAACAGGCGAGGTTCGCCGTCATGCCTGACGAACAGCCGTCCGCCGGCACGCCCGGGCGCGCGCCTTTATTCCCCAGGCGATTCTGGATCTGGATGGCATGGGCCCTGGCGATTGTGGTGCTCGACCAGTTGACCAAGGTCTATTTCGACGGCAACATGCAATATGCAGAACGTTGGCCCGTGTTGCCGTTTTTTGATTTCACGCTGTTGTACAACCCTGGCGCCGCCTTCAGCTTCCTGGCCGCCGAGCAAGGCTGGCAACGCTGGCTGTTCACTGTCATTGCGGTCGGAGCCATCGGCCTGATATTGCACTTGTTGCGGCGGCATCCGGGCCAGCTTCTGTTTGGCGCATCGCTTACCTTCATATTAGGCGGCGCGGTGGGCAACCTCATCGACCGCATCCTGCATGGCCACGTCGTCGATTTCCTGCTGTTCCACTGGAACGGCTGGCACTTCCCGGCCTTCAATGTGGCCGACATGGCCATCACCTGCGGCGCCGCACTGCTCATACTCGACGAGATCCTGCGCATACGGCGCGATCGCCAACGCAAGGCGGCCTAGTTCCAGGAAGACACCATGCCCGACCTCGACCAACAACGTTTCGTACTGGGCCTCACAGGCGGAATCGCGTGCTATAAAAGCGCCGAATTGCTGCGCCGCATGCAGGACCATGGCGCCTCAATCGATGTCGTCATGACCGAAGCCGCCTCGCATTTCATCACGGCCACCACCATGCAGGCGCTTTCCGGCCGCCCCGTCTACACCGATGCCTGGGACAGCCGCGTTCCCAACAGCATGGCGCATATCAACCTTACTCGAGAAGCCCGCGCCGTGATCATTGCGCCCGCCAGCGCCGATTTCCTGGCGAAGCTGGCCAATGGGCTGGCCAACGACTTATTGTCAACGCTATGCCTGGCGCGCGGAGGCTGCCCCTTGCTGGTCGCTCCGGCCATGAACCGCGAGATGTGGGAGCATCCCGCCACGCAACGCAACGTGCGCCAGCTACGACTGGACGGTGTACACATACTGGGGCCAGGCAGCGGTGAACAGGCTTGCGGCGAAGTGGGCGATGGGCGCATGCTGGAGCCCGACCAGCTTCTGCGCGAAATCATTGCCTTCGCACAACCCAAGCCGCTGGCCGGACGGCGCGTACTTATCACCGCCGGCCCTACTTCCGAAAAAATCGATCCGGTGCGTGTCATCACCAACCGCTCGTCGGGCAAGACCGGCTATGCCATCGCCCAGGCCGCCCATGAGGCGGGCGCGCAGGTGGTCCTGGTCTCCGGGCCCACCGCCCTGCCCTCGCCCTACGGCGTGTCCCGCATCGACGTCGAAAGCGCAGCGCAGATGCATGCGGCGGTCATGGGCAACCTACGGGACACGGATATCTTCATCGCCGTCGCTGCCGTGGCTGATTGGCATGTCGTAAACGCCAGCGACAACAAGCTCAAGAAGACGGCCTCTGACCAGCCGCCCGAACTCCAGTTCGCGCCGAACCCGGATATTCTCGCCGAGGTCGCGCACACACCCAAAGGGCCGTGGTGCGTGGGTTTCGCGGCCGAAACCGAGAACCTGCGCGACAACGCCCAAGCCAAGCGCCAACGCAAGAATGTTCCGCTGCTGGTGGGCAACCTGGCCCAGGAGTCGATGGGAGGCGACACCACCGCATTCGTGCTGTTCGACGACCAGGGCGTAGAAGAACTGCCCAGACTAAGCAAGACCGAAGCCGCCCGCCGTCTCGTCCAGGCCATTGCCAAGCGCTTTCCGGGCGCGGCCTGACGCACCGCCCAGGGCCACCGCGCAACGCGCTTGAAGCGGCGCCCCGGCTATTCCCAATCGGTCGGAGAGCGCCCCACGGCGCGCAATTCGTCCATCAACAGCCGCGCGCCGGGCGAAGACCGCTCGGGGGCCCTGCGGATGATGCCGATTGAACGGTACACGGCGCTGGACACGACGGGCAGGCGCACCAGCGCGCCGGTCTGGATGTCATGATGGAAGATACGCTGCGCGGCGGCGGTGATCAGGTCGCTCTCGCACAGCAGCCCGCGTATGGTCGACGGGTCGGAAGTCTCGACCGTGACCCGGGGATGCGGCAGATGATGGGTATCCAGCACCGCCGTCAGCGCCGCGCGGGTGGGGGTGCCTTCGGAAGGCAGCACCCATGAAGCCTCCAGCACTTCGTCCAGGCCCACATTGGGCTTTTGCGCCAGCGGATGCCCCGCGCGGGCGATGATGGATATCCAGTCGTCGAACAGCTTTTCGCACACCAGGGTGGTGTACTGCCCCACCGGCTGCAGGGCCCCGACCACCAGGTCGATGTCCCCGCACCACAGGCCGGCCGCCAGATTCTCGAACGAACCCTCGACCGTGGCGATGTGCAGGCCAGGATGCTTGTGCAGCAACCGCGCAATCGACACCGGCAAAATCTGCGCGCCGCCGAAAGGCAGCGCGCCCACAATGACCTTGCCTTCGACCCTGCCGCTGAGCAGGGTGATCTCGGCGCCGGCGTGGCGCAGTTCGGCCAGCGCGCGCTTGAGATGCAAAAGCAGGGTCTCGCCGGCTGGAGTCAGCCGCGTGTTGCCGTCAGAGCGATGGAACAAGGGCAAACCGGTGCTAAGGTCGAGCTCGTTCACCGCCAGGCTGACGGCGGGCTGGGAAATACCCAGCTTGCCCGCCACCGCTCCCATGTGCATCAGGTCGGCGAACGCCAGCAAGACCTCCAGGCGCCGCTTGCCCACGGACAAGGTGAATATCGGCGCATTGAGCAGCTTGACGCCCTGCACCTCGGCCATGTCCTCCAGCGCCTGGCGCGCCCGGCCCATCTCGGCGAAAGCCGCTTCGACACGGCGCAGCAGCACCGTGCCGATCTCGGTGAGCAGCATGCCTCGCTCATGCCGCTCGAACAGATTGCCGCCGATGTCGCGCTCGAGCTCTTCGATGGAGTACGAAACCGCGGACCGCGAACGGCGCAGGCTTTCTCCGGCCCGCTTCATGCTGCCCTCGTGGCATACCGCCGCAAAAGTCTTGAGATGCTTGGGATGGACGATGACGCCGATGCCGGGCCGGACACTGGACATACGGTTCAGGATTCTCCGAGCTCGGCCGCCGTCTTGCCCCGGATTCCCCAGTGGCTGGGCGGCACCTCGTCGACCAGCACGCGTATGTTGGCGTGGGGCGCCTGCAGGCTTTGATGTATGGCCTCGGTCACGGCATCGATGAGGGCCGCAACCTCTTCGGGGCTGCGGCCCTGCATGATGGATAGGCGGGCAATGGGCATATATGGGTCCTTTATCCTAGCCAGCGCACCAGCGCCAGCGTCAACACGGGGAAACTCACAAGCAGCGCAAGGCGTATGAAATCGGACGCGAGAAAAGGCACGACGCCGCGGAAGATCACGCGCAGCGGCAGGTCTCGGGCGACACCGTTGATCACGTAGACGTTCATCCCCACCGGAGGCGTGATGAGGCCCATTTCCATGACGACCATGGCCAGCACGCCGAACCAGATGCTTTTCTCGTCGGGCCCCAGGCCCCAGAAATCAAGGCCCAGCACCACCGGCAGCAAGATGGGAATGGTGATGATGATCATGGACAGGCTGTCCATGACGCAGCCCAGCAGGATGTAGATCGCCAGAATCGCCAACAGCACGCCGAACGGCCCCAGGCCCAGCCCCTGCACCCATTCGGCCGCGATGTTCGACATCTGGCTGACGGCCAGCAGCGAGCTGAGCATGTCGGCGCCGATCAGGATCAGGAAGATCATGCCCGTGCCCGTGGCGGTGCCCGAAATGCAAGCGGCCAGCCCGCCGTCTTTGAGGCCTCCCGACTTCCAGGCCACCAGGCCGGTTGCCAGGGCCCCGATGGCCGCCGCCTCGGTGGCGGTGAACAAGCCGCTGTAGATGCCGCCCAGCACCACCGCGAATATGAGTATGACCGGCCAGGTGGCCAGCAGCATGCGAAAGCGTCGGCCCCAGCCATGCCTGGCCACCAAGGGGCCGGCGGCATCCGGCTTGAACCGCACGACGATGCCCACCACGATCATGTATCCGATTGCGGCCAGCACGCCGGGCACGAGCGCCGCCATGAACATCTTGGCGATGTTCTGTTCCGCCAGGATGGCGTAGATGATCAGGGGAACCGAGGGGGGAATGAGGATGCCCAATGTTCCGCCGGCCGCGATGGAGCCGCCGGCCAGGCTGCCCGAATAGCCATGGCGCCTGAGCTCGGGCAAGACCACCTGGGTCATGGTGGCCGCCGTGGCAAGCGAAGACCCGCAAATGGCGCCAAAGCCCGCGCAGGCCCCCACCCCGGCCATGGCCATGCCGCCTCGCCAATGGCCGATGAAAGCATTGGCCGCCCGGAACAAGGCGCTGGACAGCCCGCCATAGGTGGCGAACTGCCCCATCAGCAGGAACAGCGGCACGACGGACAAATCGTACATGGAGAAACGCGCATAGGGTGCGTGCTTCATGGTGGCGATCAGGGCGTCCCAGCCGGAAATCCAGAAGTAGCCGATCGCGCCCGCCACGAACATGGAGATGCCGACGTGGATGCGCAGCGCCAGCATGGCAAGCATGAAGACACCCATCAGCATGCCGATCTGGACGCTGCTCATGAAGCCTCCCCCGGCTGAAGCATATTGGCCAGCGCCGCGATGCCCAGCAGGACGAAGGCAGGCGCAAGCGGTATGTAGGTCCACCATATCGGCAGGCCCAGTACCATGCTGGTCTCCTGGTATTGGCGTATTTCCAGCGTACCCACCCCGGTGCGCCACGCCAGCAGGAACGCCACCGTGGCCATCAGCAGCGAAGCCGTGACGTCAAGCCCGCGCTTGAACGGCTCTGGAGCCTTCAGGGTAAAGAAGTCGACCAGAACGTGGCCTTTCTTGATTTCGCAATAAGGCAGGCACAACACGATGCCCACCGCGGAAAACATGCGCACCAGTTCGTAGTCGCCGGGCACCGGGGCTCGCAGGGCGATCCGCCCCGAGATGCTGGCGGCCGACAACAGCGCCTCGATGAGAAACAACACAACGCCCAACATGGCGAAAAACCAGCAAACGGCCTCCAGCCAGCGGCGGCCCCGTCCCGGCCCGGCTTGTGCCTGAGATGAAAGCGGCATGGCGCCTCGTCCCTCCTGTAGGGATGACCGCGGCCGTTGCAACCGGCCGCGTGGAAGTTATTTCGTGTATTGATCGACGAGCGATATCGCATCGTCGTACAGCGCCTGGCCATCGCCCCCCTGCTTGCCGGCGGCATCGATCCACTCTTGCCGTATGGAAGCGGTGGCCTGCGTCCACCGTTCGAGTTCTTCGGCGCTGATCTTGTAGACCGTATTGCCCCGGTCGAGCGCCGCCTTGCGCCCGATGGCATCGGCCTCTTCAAACTGGGCCGCGACCCAGGCCGAGGTGTCGGCGCCGCTATGATCGTCGATGACTTTCTGCAGGTCGGGAGGCAGGCTGTCGAATTTTTTCTGGTTCATCACGTAGATCATGGTGGAGGTGGCCAGCATTCGGGGGCTTTCGGTTTCGGCATGGAACTTCGACAGCTCGTGCATCTTGACGCCGGGGATCACCTCCCAGGGCAGCATGGCGGCATCGATTACCCCTTTTGAATAGCTCTCGACCGCTTGCGGAAGCGGCATGCCCATGGCGCTTGCGCCCAGCTTGGTCAGAAGCGCGTTGCTCATGCGCGAAGGCGCGCGTATTTTCATGCCCCGCAAGTCTTCCATCGTCTTGACCTGCTTGTCGCGCAGATGCAGGTAGTTGGGCCCGTTGACCCAGGTGGCGATGGGCTTGACGCCGGCAAACTCCGACTGCGCATGCTTTTGCGTGTAGTCCCACAGCGCCCGGGACGAGGCCTGGTGCGTCGTGGCCACGAAAGGCAGTTCGAACACCTCGGAGATGGGGAAGCGGCCCGGCGTATAGCCCGGCAGCGTCCAGACGATGTCGGCGATGCCGTCGCGGGCCTGGCCGAACAACTGCGAGGGGTTTCCGCCCAGCTGCATGGCAGGATAGATCTGGCACTTGAGCTGCCCATTCGATGCGGTTTCGATTTTTTCGCACCAGGGAACGATCATCTTGCTGTGAGCCGCGGAAGCGACCGGCAGAAAGTGCGCCACTTTCAGTACGATCGGCTGGGCCTGGGCGGCGGCGGGAACGGCGGCGGCAAACAGAATACTGAACATCAATGTCGGCAGGGGTCTCATGGCAAACTCCTTGCGAGTGTGAGCATACGGCTCATGGTGGATGTCGGATTTACTGCAACCTACTTATTCCGTGAAACCCTATTCTGACGCGCCAGCACAGTATCCGTCGATCTCAAAATACTTCTACCCATGTCGAATAAACTTATATCACGTGGGTTTTGTATGACAACCCCGGGCTGACGGTGGCACACTGCACCCAATTGAAGGAGGTCTTGCATATGACTGGAATACAGGACATCAATCTCGCGGGCAAGGGCCTGCAGTTCGGCGACATCGAAGTTACCCGCGTCCAGGACTACCACGGGCCGGGCTTCGTCAGCACCTTCATGTTCCCCGATTTTCGTCCCGATATGTGGCGCCGGCACGAATCCTGGCTCGTGCCGCATTTCTATGATCCCGTCGAAGACAAGATCCGCACCAGCATCCATAGCTGGCTGGTCCGCACCAGGCATCACACCATCCTGATAGACAGCTGCATCGGCAATCACAAGCAGCGGCCCACCAACCCGCGCTTCCACATGCGCAGCGAACCCTGGCTCGAACGGCTGGCGGCGGCGGGCGCGCGGCCCGAAGACGTCGACTTCGTCATGTGCACCCATCTGCACTCCGATCATGTCGGCTGGAACACCAGGCTCGAGAACGGCCGATGGGTTCCCTCTTTCCCCAACGCCCGCTACCTGTTCACGCGCAAGGAGTTCGAGCGCTGGGACGAGCGCCGTCCCGACTACGTGCCGCGCGAATCCGAGCAGTTCGTGTTTGCGGACAGCGTGCTGCCCGTAGAGGAAGCAGGCCAGATGGAGCTGATCGAAGAAGGCTACACCGTGGATGATCTGCTGACGGTGGAGGCGGCGCCCGGACATACGCCGGGTCACGTGAAAATCCGCCTCAGGGGACACGGCGAGCAGGCCCTGTTCTGCGGCGACGTCATCCACCATCCGGTGCAACTGCCCTTTCCCGAGCTGTACTCCATCTTCGACGATGATCGGGTCACGGCCCTGCAAACACGGCTGGCCATGCTCGACGACTGTGCGCGCAGCGATGTACTGCTGCTTCCGACCCATTTCGCCGACCCCTTTCTTTGCCGGATCGAGTCCACCGGCAACACTTCCGCGCCCTCTTACCTACCGCGCTGGGGGCGTTGAATACACGGACGCGGCCGGGCAAGCCGGCTCATGGCGCAAGGTATACAATCCCGGGACGGTCGCCGGCCACACGGCGCGGCGGCCGGCCCTTCAACCTTGCAAAGGACCCCTTGTGTTCAGACGCATCGAAGCCCGCATCGTCAATCCCCTGCTCGGAACAAAGATTCCACCGCCCGCCTATGCCACCGAAGGCGCCGCCGCCATGGACTTGCGCGCTTGCATCGACGAGCCGGTGGAACTCCCGCCCGGGGGCCGGGTGCTGATCAAGACGGGCCTGGCCATCAATATGATGGATCCCGCCCTGGTCGCCATCGTCGCCTCGCGCTCGGGCCTGTCGTTGAAGCACGGCGTCCGGGTCGCCCAGGGCATAGGCGTGATCGATGCGGATTATCACGGCGAAATCGGGGTGATTCTTGCCAATGACGGCGATGCCGCCTATTTGATCGAGCCCGGCGAGCGCATCGCGCAATTGATGTTCCAGGCAGTGGCCCAAGTGGGGCTGCACTATGTGGAACAGTTCTCGATCGAAACCGAGCGCGGCGAAGGCGGCTTCGGCAGCACCGGCCGAAGCTGATCCGTTGGGCCAGCTTTACCGGCGGCCCTACACACAACCCTTCAAGGCGATACCCGTCGCGGCGGAAAGGGGCCGACCTGAAAGCTTGTCCGCCATCAGGCCGGCAAGCTCTTCCAAGACGCGCTGATGGCCCGCGACCAGGCCAGGCATGCCCTGCTCGACCGGCACCTGTATCGCCGCACGGCAGATCGCCGCCTCGCCTTGAGCGCCATGGCGCGGGGCCTGGCGCCACGTGGCCTCGAGCAGCGCGCGGTGGCCGTACACCGACTCGAAGCGATGCACCGTCACGCTCAGCAGCCACAAGGGCAGGTCCTCGGGGGCTGCGCGGGGTTCGATATCGAGCGCGCCAAGCCGGCGCGACAAGTCGCGCGACAAGGCATTGCGAATCTCGTCGGCCAGCGGCGCGGCCCACTGGGACTCGTTCAGCAGAGTGACCTGGGTGCCGTTTTCGTGGCTGAGCACGATTTGAGGACGATCGACCTGCGGGGGCACCTCGACCGCCGAGAGGCTGATGGCGAAAGCCGCCTGCGCCGTCGGCGCCGGGGCCTGCCCTTCGGACGAAGACAGGGTGTAATACTGGCTTTGCGGCGCCGAAGCGCAGCCGCCGAGCGCGGCGGCCAGAATCAGGCAGGAAAGAATGGCTGAAGGTTTCATGGCGTGCTTCTCTTCTAAGGGGCCGGCAGCACGTCCCCGGGACGGCCCCGTATCAATGCCGACGGATGCGTCTGCAGATAATCGCCCAGGGCCCGCAGCGACCTGGCCGCGCTTTGAAGCTCGCGCATGGTGCCTTCGAGCCCGGAGTTTATGGGAGAGTCGGCGTCAAGCATCCCTTCGAGCTTGTTCAGGGAAGATTGCACGGATTTCAGCGTATTGCCCACCTGCGGCCCAACGCCGCTCAGGCCTTCAAGCAGGCGGTGCAACGATGCAAGGCTGGCGTGCAGCTCTTTGCCTATGCCGTCCAGGGGTATCTTGTCGATCTTGGCGACCACATTGCCCAACTGCTCTTGAAGCTTGTCGAAGCTGCCCGTCACGGTGGGCATGACCAGCGGCGTGGCCTCGGGATCGGTTTGAACGGGCTCGGCGTCGCGCACGAAATCAAACGAGATGTACTGCTGGCCGGTCAATAGATTGGAAGCCTTGATCTGCGCCCTGAGGCCGTGCTTGATAAGCGGATCGAGCAGATGGTGGGCCGGGTAGCTTTCGGCCTTCTGCTCGTCGGACAGGCGGTCATAGGCGCCGCCGAAGCGCAGGGGATACAGATGCGCCTTGACCAGCACATGGAAGCGTTTCTCGCTTTCGTCGAACTCGAGGTCGATGTCGTAGACTTCGCCCAGCTCCATTCCGCGAAAATCGATGGGCGCGCCCAGCTTCAGGCCACGCACCGACTGGCGGAAAACCATGTCGACCCTGAACGGCGGCCCGTCGGGTTCGGCCATGGCGTCACTTTCGGAATCGGCCAGGGCGAAGGTCGCATCTTCGGGGGCCGGCGTGGTGTTGAACGGATTGGCCGACGCAAAGGCGACGCCGCCCGCGATGATCGCCGCCAAAGAGCCTGTCTTGACCTCGACGCCCGAAGCCCCCAGCGACATGTCGATGCCGCTGACGTTCCAGAAACGAGTGTCCTCGGTGACGAAGCGGTCGTTGGGCGCGTCGATGAAGGCCTGCACGTTGACCTTGCGCCCGTCCTCCGCCAGGCTGTAGCCAATGATGCGGCCGACGGGAATGCGGCGAAAATAGACCGGCGAGCCGATGTCCAGCGAGCCCAGGTCTTTGGTCATCAGGGTGACCCGCCTGCCCTGGCGGCCCGAAGCAATTTCGGGAGGAGTTTCAAGGCCCTTGAAAACAGTGACGGTCTGGCCGCCATCCAGCTCTTTGGGCGCATCCACGCTGATGTAGGCGCCCGACAGCAAAGTGCCCAGCCCAGACACGCCGCTTAGCCCCAGACGCGGGCGCACCACCCAATAGCTGGCCGATTCCTGCGTGTAATATCGCGCGCCGTCGCGATTTAGCTGGGCCTTGACCAGGACGTTGGAGCGGTCTTCGGCGATGCGGATGTCCTTGACCAGCCCCACCACCACGTCTTTATAGCGAACCTTGGTCTGCCCTATCTCGAGGCCTTCGGCCGATTCGAAGCTGATGGTGACCACCGGGCCGACGCTGAGCCAGCCGCGCACCAGCAACGAAAGCCCAACCAGCACGGCAACAAGCGGCACCAGCCAGATCCAGGATATGCGGGTCGGACGCCGCGGCTTGACCGTGGGCGCCGCCGGACCGGAGGGCCGTCCCGCCGCCTTGTCGCCGGCCTTGGCGGCATCGGGGCCGGACGAAGCCGGTTTGGAATTGTCTTGATCGCTGCTCATGCGGGCTTCCCTTTCATGCGCTGCGCCCGGCAGGATCGGCAGGCGGCGCGGATTGATTATTTCTTGCGGCGGACGCCAAGGAAGCATCGTCTGCTTGCGGATCGGCATCCCATCCCAGCCGGGGATCATAGCTCATTGCCGCGAATATCGTCAGGACGACCACTGCCCCGAAGGCCACGGCGCCCTCGCCGGCGTGAATCTGCGAGAAACCGGGAAAATTCGCCATGGCGGACAGCAGCACGACCACGAAAACGTCAAGCATCGACCACTGGCCGATGAACTCGACCAGTTCGTACAGGCGAGTGCGTTGGCGTTGAATGATCGGGCCGCGCCAGCGCGTGCGCAGCATCAGCACCGCCAGGGCGAGCAATTTGGTCAGGGGAACCACGACACTGGCTATGAACACAATGATGGCCAGATCCCACGAGCCCATGCGCCAGAACTCCACGACGCCGCCCAGTATCGTATGGGCAGATTCGCCGGCGGGCGTGTGTATCACCATCACCGGCAGCCAGTTGGCCGGGATGTAGAAAACGGCGGCGGCCATGATCAGCGCCGAGGTGCGCGAGAACGATGACGGGTTGCGCTTGTGCACTTGCGCGCCGCAGCGCCGGCACGCGCACGAGCCGCCCGGCGAAACATTCTGGACAAAGCCGCAGGGCTCGCATGCGGCATGGGGCTGATCAAGCCTTAGGCCGGCGCCCGACCGTTCGACCAGGCCGGCATCCTCGGCGTAGCGCCACAAGCGCTGGGCCGAAACCCGGCTAAGCGCCGTCAATAAAAAAACCGCCGCGACACAAGCCCACAGGCCCATGCCGAACTGGACGCTGGCCAGATCGATCAGCTTGACCATGGCCACCAGAATAGCCAGCAGCATCACCGAAAACATGCTCCAGCGCGAGATGGTGTCGAGCATGCGCATTCCGTACTTGAAATCGGCGGGCAGCCTGGCTGTGGAGATGGCGCGCAGGGCCCAATACAGGAATAGTATCTGGCCCAGCGGAAAAGCGAACGCGAACAGCGCCGTAACCAACGCCACCAGCCCGTGTCCCTGCTGCCAGGTGATCCAGATGGCGTGCGGCAGGGTGGCATGGACGCTGACGCCCTGCACGCGCAGGACGGCGATGGGAAAGTAGTTGGCTATGGCGAAGACTACGACGGCCGCAACGGCAAGCGCCGTCCATTGGCCCAATGCAAGCCCGCTTTGCCTGTACAAGACATAGCCGCAGCGCACACAGGATGCAAGAGCGCCCGCCTCGATCGGCAGGCGCTGGTGAAGCTGGTCGCAATGGCGGCAGGCAATCAGCGGCGGGGCCGACATATCAGGCCCCGCCGCAATGGACCCCGGCGCCGGGGCCCAGTGAGTGGTTGCGCTGCCTAGTCAACGAGCGCGGCTTCTGAATCGACCGGGGGTCGATGCTTGGCCTTGGGCGGTTTCGCGTCGCTGATGTCGAGCTTGACCTTGCCCTGCTCGTCAAGGTCGACGTCGACGTGGCCGCCGTCGGCGAGCCGTCCGAATAGAAGCTCGTCAGCCAAGGCACGCCGGATGGTGTCTTGGATGAGCCTCTGCATGGGACGGGCCCCCATGAGCGGATCAAAGCCCTCTTTGGCCAGATGGTCGCGCAAAGCCTGCGAAAAACTGACTTCCACACGCTTCTCGTGCAATTGGTCTTCGAGCTGCATGAGGAATTTGTCGACCACCCGCAAAATGATTTCGCGAGACAAAGGCGTGAAGCCGATGATGGCATCGAGCCGGTTGCGGAACTCGGGCGTGAACATGCGCTTGATGTCCACCATTTCGTCGCCCTGCTTTGATGGCGCGGCAAAACCGATGGTGGCGCGATTAAGCGTTTCGGCCCCCGCGTTGGTGGTCATGACTATGATCACGTTGCGGAAGTCGGCCTTGCGTCCGTTATTGTCGGTAAGGGTGCCGTGATCCATCACCTGCAGGAGGATGTTGTATACGTCGGGATGGGCTTTTTCGATTTCGTCCAGCAGCAATACGCAATGCGGTTGCTTGCTGACGGCTTCGGTAAGCAGCCCGCCCTGGTCGAAGCCCACGTAGCCCGGAGGCGCGCCGATGAGCCGCGAGACAGCGTGACGCTCCATGTACTCGGACATGTCAAAGCGCAGCAGCTCGACCCCCAGCGTGAATGCAAGCTGGCGGGCGACCTCGGTTTTGCCCACGCCGGTGGGGCCCGAGAAAAGGAAGGAGCCGATGGGCTTGTCGGGCCGACCCAAACCAGACCGTGCCATCTTGATGGACGCGGCCAGGGCCTCGATGGCGGCGTCTTGACCGAACACGACGGTTTTGAGGTCGCGCTCGAGCGAGGCCAGCTTGTTGCGGTCGTCGTTCGAGACGCTTTGCGGCGGAATGCGTGCGATTTTCGCAACGGTCGCTTCGATTTCGCCCTTGCCGATGACCTTCTTCTGGCGCGAACGCGGCAGCAGACGCTGGGCGGCGCCGGCTTCGTCAATGACGTCGATGGCCTTGTCGGGCAGGAAGCGATCATTGATGTGACGGGCGGCAAGCTCGGCCGCCGCAGTAATGGCCGCCGCCGAATAGCGCACCCCGTGGTGCGATTCGAAATGCCCTTTGAGGCCGCGCAAGATGCGAATGGTTTGCTCGACCGTAGGTTCGGCCACGTCGATTTTTTGAAAGCGGCGCGACAAGGCATGATCTTTTTCGAAGATGCCCCGGTACTCGTTGTAGGTAGTGGCGCCCAGGCATTTGAGCTGCCCCGACGACAGGGCGGGCTTGAGCAGGTTGGAAGCGTCGAGCGTTCCGCCCGAGGCCGAACCCGCGCCGATCAGGGTGTGGATTTCGTCGATGAACAAAATAGCGTTGCTGTTCTCTTTGAGCGACTTAAGCACCGCCTTGAGACGCTGTTCGAAATCACCGCGATACTTGGTGCCCGCCAACAGGGCGCCCATATCGAGCGCGAAAACCTGGGCGTCCGCCAAGATTTCGGGCACATCGCCCTGGGTGATGCGCCATGCCAAGCCTTCGGCGATGGCGGTTTTTCCGACGCCCGCCTCACCCACGAGCAGCGGGTTGTTTTTGCGGCGGCGGCACAGCACCTGGATGACGCGTTCGACCTCGAGCTCGCGCCCGATGAGCGGGTCGATGCGCCCTTGGCGGGCTTCAGCATTGAGATCGAGAGCGTAGAGTTCCAATGGTGACTTCTGCTGATCGGATTTATGTTCTGCTTCTGAGGCCGGCTGTTGTTGCTTGACCGGTTCGGTCGGCGGCTCTTCCGAAGCCTTGGTAATACCATGCGATAAAAAATTTACTACGTCTAGCCGGGTTACCCCCTGCTGTAGCAAGTAATAGACCGCGTGAGAGTCTTTCTCGCCGTACATGGCCACCAGCACATTGGCGCCAGTGACTGTATTTTTATTTGAGTTGCCCGACGACACGTGCATGATGGCGCGCTGTATGACGCGCTGAAAGCCCAAGGTGGGCTGGGTGTCGACTTCTTCTTCGCCGGGAAACACGGGGGTGTTTTCGGCGATGAATTTGCGCAAGTCTTGCCGCAGGGCATCTAGGTTTGCCGAGCACGCGCGCAGCACCTCGATGGCCGCGGCATTGTCGAGCAGGGAGAGCAGCAAATGCTCTACGGTTATAAATTCGTGCCTGGCAGTACGGGCCTCGACAAAGGCCATGTGCAGACTGACTTCAAGTTCTTCAGAGATCACGCTTCCTCCATTGCATTACGAAGCGGATAAGCATTCGATGGTTCTATTCTATGACTAAAAGGCTCTACCTGTTATGAGACCTGTGCCATCTCCGGGGGTTCCGTACTCTAACTATACCCGTAGTCGTGAATGATGAAAAACAGATTCAATCATTGCGTGTATTTGACTACTCAGGCGTCGGGGGCCGGCTCCATGATGCATTGCAGGGGATGCTGACGGGCTTGGGCAAGCTGCATGACCATCTCGATGCGAGTGGCGGCGATGTCACGCGGATAGACTCCGCACACGGCACGCCCTTCGTGGTGTACTTTCAGCATGATATGGGCGGCCTCCTCTTCGGTTTTCCCGAAAACCCTGCGCAGCACGGCGACAACGAATTCCATAGGGGTGTAGTCGTCGTTGAGCATCACTACCTGGTACATGGGGGGCGGCGCGAGCTTGCTTATTTCTACGTCTAGAACTGTACCGCGGCGTGTGTCTGTATCGATTGCCATGTTTACTTCAATCTTCAATCTAAGTAATTACCATAGTTGACTGTGGCGGGACATGTTGCGCATTATCACAGTATTCTGAG
Organism: Pusillimonas sp.; assembly: GCF_044464525.1. NCBI lineage: Bacteria > Pseudomonadati > Pseudomonadota > Betaproteobacteria > Burkholderiales > Alcaligenaceae > Pusillimonas > Pusillimonas sp. The sequence continues at coordinate 16,851 of NZ_JBIQLE010000019.1, read as the reverse complement.
TGTTACAGCTATTTGATGGCATCCCCAGAATCGAAGGGCAAAATCCGTTCCCTTTGCTGTCGAGTTTCAACCCTACACTATAGTCGAGAGGCAGTACGCATGTCTGAACTAAGCACCCCCTCCGCTGACGATACCGAAAAGCTAACTGGAACCGTCAAGTGGTTCAACGACGCCAAGGGCTTTGGTTTCATTACGCCGGACAACGGTGGAGAAGATCTCTTCGCGCACTTTTCTTCCATTCAAATGAATGGCTTCAAAACCCTGAAAGAAGGCCAGAAAGTCGCTTTCGAAATTGCCCAGGGCCCCAAAGGTAAACAGGCGCTCAATATCACGTCTGCCTCTTGAGATCACCATCTATTAAATTAAACACACACCGATGCTGAAACTAGCACCCTTAAAGAGGCCTTCAGGGCCTCTTTTTTTAGCTCTGCCGCGCCCTGCAAAACGTGCGGCAGGCTCGTGGAAACAGGTGGGCAATAAGGCAAAAGGCGGGGTCTGCGCGGCCCTGCTCCTGGCCAGTTTAGTTCCTGTGCAAACGTCGGCGCAAGGTCGGCTATTACCCACTACCACCCTGCAAATGAATGGTATTGCCGCGTACGTCGAAGTCGCGGCCACGCCCGAAGTCCGCAATCGTGGGCTGATGTTCCGCGAGTCTCTGCCCCCTGATCACGGAATGCTGTTCGTGTTTGAGCACGACGGCTTGCAGTGCTTCTGGATGAAGAACACTCCCCTGCCACTAACCATTGCCTTCATCGACGCCGAAGGCCTAATCATCAATCTGCGCGACATGCAGCCCCATAGCGAAGCCGAACATTGCCCAGCGCGACCGATGCGATACGCGTTGGAAATGCGCCAGGGCTGGTTTGGGCAATATGGGATCAAAGCGGGAAGCGTCGTCAAAGGATTGCCTGCTCAGTAAGCTTGAGACCGGTAAGCTTGGAGCGTTTCGGTGAGTTCTTAAGGCGGTCGAGGGACGACAGACTAATTACAGGCCGCATCCTGCGGTCCCGCTACACGGGACTTCCCGAATTTTTCTGATCGGGACGGGTGTAGGCGTTGATCGGTATTGAAACGACCCATCAAAAAAGCGTGGCCACCAGGGCCACGCTTTGGGCTTCGGCCGGCCTTGGCCGGGAACCGATGCCCGGTATTACACGCGCTCGAGGATGACCGCGATGCCCTGGCCCACGCCAATGCACATGGTGCATAGCGCGTAGCGGCCGCCAGTGCGATGCAACTGGTTGACCGCGGTGATAGCCAGGCGGGCACCGCTGGCGCCCAGGGGGTGGCCCAGGGCGATGGCTCCGCCGTATGGGTTGACCCGAGGGTCGTCGTCGGCCACGCCCAACATGCGAAGCACCGCCAAGCCTTGGGAAGCAAACGCTTCGTTCAGCTCGATGATGTCGATCTGCTCGATGGTGAGGCCGGCCAAAGCCAACGCCTTTTCGGAAGCAGGCGCTGGGCCGATGCCCATGATGCGGGGTTCAACGCCCGCCGTGGCCATGGCGACGACGCGAGCACGCGGCGTGAGCCCCTGCTGCTTGGCCATGTCTTCACTGGCCACCAGCAAGGCGCAGGCGCCGTCGTTGACGCCCGAGGCATTGCCTGCCGTGATGGTGCCGTCGGGGCGCACGATGGGCTTGAGCTTGGCCAGCGCTTCAAGACTGGTCTGGCGCGGGTGTTCGTCGGTGTCGACAACCACGGGGTCGCCCTTGCGCTGAGGAATAGTGACCGAAGTGATCTCTTCGGCCAGCAAGCCGCCCTGCTGGGCGGCCGCGGCCTTGGTCTGGCTGGCCAAGGCGAAGAGATCTTGGTCTTCGCGCGAGACCTTGTAGTCGTCGGCGACGTTCTCTGCGGTTTGGGGCATGGAATCGATGCCGTATTTTTCCTTCATGAGCTTGTTCACGAAGCGCCACCCGATGGTGGTGTCTTCGATGGAAGCCTTGCGGGAAAAAGCGGTTTCGGCCTTGCCCATCACGAACGGCGCGCGACTCATGCTTTCGACCCCACCGGCCAGGACAAACCTGGCGTCGCCCGAGCGGATGGCGCGAGCGGCGGTGCCCAAGGCATCAAGGCCTGAACCGCAAAGCCGATTGATGGTCGCGCCCGGGACGCTGACCGGAAGGCCGGCCAGCAGCAGCGACATGCGCGCGACGTTGCGGTTGTCTTCGCCGGCCTGGTTGGCGCAGCCGTACAAGGCGTCGTCAAGCCGGCCCCAATCGACATTGGGGTTGCGCTCGATAAGCGCCTTGATGGGGACGGCGCCCAGGTCGTCGGCGCGAACCGACGACAAAGAGCCGCCGTATCGGCCGAATGGGGTGCGAATTGCATCGCAGATAAAAGCGTCTGTAGTCATGATGAGAAGGCCTATACAGCTATGAACTTAACCGAGGTTCTTTGCAGCGAAATCCCAGTTAGCCAGGTTCCAGAAGCTCTCGAGGTACTTGGGACGCGCGTTGCGGTAGTCGATGTAGTAGGCGTGCTCCCAGACGTCACAGGTAAGCAGCGCCACATCGTCGGTGGTAAGCGGGGTGGCGGCGTTGCTGGTGTTGACGATGTCGAGCGAGCCGTCGGCTTTCTTGACCAGCCACGTCCAGCCGGAACCGAAGTTACCCGCGGCCGACTTGTTGAAGGCCTCTTTGAACGCCGCAACGCTGCCCCACTTGGCATTGATGGCGTCGGCCAGCTTGCCCGAGGGTTCGCCGCCGCCGTTGGGCGACAGGCTGTTCCAATAGAAGGTGTGGTTCCAGACCTGGGCTGCGTTGTTGAATACGCCGCCAGAGGATTTCTTGACGATGTCTTCAAGCGAAGCGGACTCGAACTCGGTGCCGGCGATGAGATTGTTCAGATTCGTGACGTACGCCTGGTGATGCTTGCCGTAGTGGTATTCCAGCGTTTCCTTGGAAATGGTGGGAGCCAGCGCATCGATAGCGTAAGGAAGAGGAGGAAGCTCAAAAGCCATGGTCTGTATCCTTCAAAAAGCTGTTAACTAAGAAAAAACCTGCATGCCGCCCTTTATTGTAGGGGGCTTCACAGGGCTTGCATGAGCGCAAATTATTTTTGTATGGGTTGGATCACTTCGACATCGGCCCCGCCTTGGCCCAGCTCGAGAACGAGTCGATCACCCCTGTTCAAGTCTAACGCATTTTTCACCAGAGTCCCGCGCTCGTCGCGCACAATGGCGTAGCCTCGATCGAGAATCTTGCGGGGGCTGAGCGCCTCTAGTGTCTGCTGGGCCGAGTTCAATCTGGAGCGCCGAGCTGCCAGCAAATGAGGCGCGCACGTCGACAGACGGCTGACCGCGGCGCGAAGATCCCGCCGCAGCGTGGCCGTTTCCGGCCGCCGATGCCCCAGACGCGCGGCGGCCATGGCCAGCCGGCTTGCCTGGACGCGTTGCTGGCCGGCGGCCGCGCGCGCAAGACGCTGCTTCAAGGATAGCAGCCGCTCGAGCTGGCGCTCTAAACGCTGTTGCGGGGAAACCAACATGCCCACCGCCCTGTCCAGGCGCAAGGCGGCGCGCTCGAACCAGCGTCTTTGCTGAACCGCCAGCGCCTGCAATGCAGCGTCAACGCGATCCAGGCAGGCCTGGCGCGGCAGGCAGCAAAGTTCGGCGGCCGCGGTGGGGGTGGGAGCCCGCAGATCGGCGACGAAATCTGCAATGGTGAAATCGGTTTCGTGCCCGACTCCGCTGATGATGGGGATGGGGCTGGCCGAAATCACTCGCGCCAGGGACTCGTCGTTGAAACTCCAGAGGTCTTCCAAACTGCCTCCGCCACGCACCAGCAGCAGGGTCTCCACCTCGTTGCGCACGATGGCGGCGCCCAATGCCTGGCAAAGTCTGGCGGCGGCGTCAGCGCCCTGCACCGGCGCGGGGTAGATGACGACGCGGACATGAGGCGCCCGCCGAGCCATGGCGGACAACACATCACGCAGGGCCGCAGCTGCCAGCGATGTCACCACTCCGACGGTGCGCGGCATGGCAACGATGGCTTTCTTGCGTTCGACATCGAACAGACCCTCGTTGCCCAACTTGGCCTTGAGCGCCAGGAAAGCCTCGTGCAGGTCGCCCTGCCCGGCCCGCCGCATGGCTTCCACCTGCAACTGGTAGTCGCCTCGCGCTTGGTAAAGCGTGACTGTCGCGCGCAGCTCGACGCGCTCGCCGGGCCTGGGGATGAAGCCCACGGCCTGCGACCGGCCTCGAAACATTACGGCCCTGACAGCGGCTGCTTCGTCCTTCAGCGTGAAATACCAATGACCGGAGGCGGCCTTGGTGAAATTCGAGATTTCGCCGCGCACCCAGAGTTGGGAAAAATTGGTTTCGAGCAGTCCGCCGACCCGTCGGTTGAGCTGGGAAACCGTCAATACAGGGTCATTCCGAAGCGGGGACACAGACATGGTGGTCGGCAATGCAGGAAGGTGGCGGGCGAAAAAGAAATAACTATAGCAAAACGTATGCCGTCCAGTTCTTCTTACGTATTATTGCCTCTCTTTTGAGTTGGCGGCCCATCGGCCGATCAGCCCAATTCGTTTGAAGTTGACGAAAGATCCAACAAGAGGCTTTCCACAAACTGTCGCCTGCTGTCAAATCATTGAAATATCAATCAAATTGGCCCAATCTCTAATTGACGGCTTTAACTTATTCTCATAACCAACTGATATTTAAAGAACTAATTTTTTATAACCAAAAGGGCTAAAAGTAGCCACTGAACCTCCAGGCCCGGGGGAATGGGCGCGTCGCGCTTGTTATGCACAGAATTATCCACAGTTTCTGTGGATACACTCCCGAAAGCCTTGGTACAGGCCAATTTCAACCTCGATCGCCACGGAACCAGCCATTTGCGACAAATTGCATCGCCCGTAAAGCAGCACTGATGCGGGCGTGCGGCTGGCGCTGCGACGGGTCGTTCCCATTTTGCCGGGGCTCACCGTAAAATGCTGGCAACACTTTTATAACGACAACACGGTGGAGAACCTATTTTGCTGCAGATGATAGATGAAGCCGGCTGGCCGATCTGGTTCCTGATAGTTACCTCGGTGCTGGGGCTGGCGCTGATCATCGAGCGCTTTCTTACATTGCGTCGAGGGCGCGTTCTGCCGCCCGGGCTGCTTGACCGCGTGGTGGATGTCGCCAGGCGCGGTGGCGGCAGCCGCGAAACCCTCGAGCGGCTGGCCGGCAGCTCGCCCCTGGGACGCATCCTGGCCGAAGTGGTTGCCGTGCGGGGCGAGCCCACCGACTACCGCAGCGCTGCCATTGAAGAAGCCGGCCGGGACGTGGCTCACGAACTTGACCGCTACATTCCAGCGCTATCTACGATCGCCGTGGTGGCCCCGTTGCTGGGGCTATTCGGCACCGTGGTGGGCATGATAGAGATATTCGGCTCGTACACCCCGGGCGGGGGCGATCCCGCCCAGCTTGCTCGCGGAATTTCCATCGCTCTTTACAATACGGGCTTTGGCATCCTGATCGCCATTCCCGCCCTCATCTTCCATCGGTATTTTCGCTCGCGCGTCGAGCTGTATCTGCACCAAATGGAAAGGCAAGCGGGCATACTCAACCGCGTGCTGGCCGATGACGGCGAACGGAGCCGACCTTACCAGGCGCCGGCGACATGAATTTTCGACGCAGGCCCTGGCACGATGAACCCGACATCAACCTGATCCCGCTCATCGACGTGTTGCTGGTGATATTGATTTTTTTGGCGGCAAGCACCTCATTCAACCGCATGCAGCAGTTCGAGGTGAGCCTGCCCGAAGCCAGCGCTGAAGCTCCCGACCTTCAGGCGCTGGATATCGCAATCAGCCGCGAGGGGCTGTATGCGATAGACGGCAAGATAATCGGCGAAAGCCAGGCGGCGGAAATCGCCGATGCGCTGCGTCAGGCGCGCCGGTCTTCCGAGCAGGCGCTGGTTATAAACGCCGATGCTCAAAGCCCCCATGAATCCGTGATGCGTGTGCTGGAGGCAGCTCGCCAGGCCGGCATGGAACGCATCCATTTCGCAGTCCAGAGCCCGCCGTGAAGCTGTCCAGTTCCATCATTTCAAGCGTTCATGCGATATGGCAGAAAAAGGGTTTGATCAGCACTTTGATGCTGCCCCTGGCTTGGGTCACCGGCCGAGTGGTCGCCGCTCGAAAGCGGCGTGCCCAGGCGCTTCCCACCAAGCTCGCTCCTCCTACCATCGTGGTGGGCAATCTGCTGGTCGGCGGCACGGGCAAGACGCCGGTGGTCATCGCCGTGATCAAGAGCCTGCAGGCGCGGGGCTGGACACCTGGCGTCGTCAGCCGAGGCTACGGCGTGCAGATCGGCCCCGAGCCACGTTCAGGCCAAGGTGAACTGGCCGCGGCCGATTTCGGCGACGAGCCCTCCCTTATCGCCGCTTCGACCGGCGCCGCCATTGCGGTGCATCCGCAACGCGATCTTGCCCGACAGGCGCTGGCTGCGAATTTCCCCCGGGTGGATGTCGTGGTGTCAGACGACGGCCTGCAGCACCTGGCCCTAAGCCGCGATGTGGAAATTATTGTTCAGGATGCCCGCGGCATCGGCAACGGCCGGCTGCTTCCGGCGGGGCCGCTACGCGAGCCGGCCTCCAAGCTGGCCGAAGTGGATTTCATCATCGACAACAGCACGGCGCCAAATGCCGGCCCGCCGCTGCAGGACGACGCCCAACGCAGTGTCGAGCAAGTCGCCATGCGGCTTCAGCCGACTTTCGCAGAGAACCTGGGCAACGGCGAACGAGTGGCATGGCCCGAATGGGTGTTGCGCCACCGCCATCGACCAATTGCGGCAGTGGCCGCCATTGGTCAGCCCACACGCTTTTTCGACACGCTGCGCCAGGCGGGTCTGAAGCTCACCCTCACCAGGGCCCTGCCGGATCACCATGCCTATAAGCACTCGCCATTTCCCGGTATTTCGGAAGACGTCATAGCCATCACTGCAAAAGACGGGGTCAAGTGCCGCCATGTCAAGGACCCCAGGGTCTGGGTGGTTCATATAGAAGCCATCTTTTCCAACCCCGCCTGGCTGGATCGGCTCGAACAAAAGCTTTTGGCGGTCGCCATCGCACAAACCAACCGCCGCTGAATATAATCCGGCGGCGCAAGTCCTTACCCGGGGATGTTGCAGTTGCTCAAAGGCATTAAACTTAAGTATTCAACACACACTTGGAATTGACGTGGAATCCCATCTGCTCGACATTCTTGTTTGCCCGATATGCAAAAGTTCGCTGCAGTACGACCGTCCGGCCCAGGAGCTGATCTGCAAGGCCGATAAGCTGGCTTTTCCTGTTCGTGACGGCATTCCCGTGATGCTCGAAAATGAAGCCCGCACCCTAAGCGCCGTGCAGCCTTCCGACGCGCCCACCCAGGCGCCAGACGCCCCAGACGCGCAAGCCGAGTCGCCGGGCTCGCCAGAGTGAACTTCATCGCCGTCATTCCGGCGCGGGCGGCCTCGACCCGCCTGCCAGACAAACCCTTGCTCGACATCGCAGGCAAACCCATGGTGGTGCGCACTGCAGAGCGCGCAGCCCTTTCGCGGGCGCAACGGGTCATCATCGCCACTGACGATGCACGCATCCAGCGGGCAGCCCAGGCGCACGGCTTCGAGGCGCTCCTGACAAGCCTCGACCACCCCACAGGCACCGACCGGCTGGCCGAGGTCGCCGTTCAGTTGAAACTGGACGACGATGCCGTGGTGGTCAACGTTCAGGGCGACGAGCCTCTGATCGATCCGAAACTTATCGATACTGTGGCCGAACTGCTGGCTTCCAGCCCGCAAGCGGCCATCGCCACGTGCGCCGCGCCCATCAAAGACAGCCAGGCGCTCTTTAATTCCAATGCGGTCAAGGTGGTCTGCGACGCGCAACATCGGGCTTTGTATTTTTCACGCGCTCCCATTCCCTGGGCGCGCGACGCGCTGGCTGACGGCGAGCGCCGTTTGGCGCCCGGCCTTCCCGCATTGCAGCATATCGGTTTATACGCCTACCGGGCGGGGTTCCTCAAACAGTTCCCGCACCTGCCACAGGGAGCGCTTGAAAAATTTGAATCACTCGAGCAATTGCGGGCCATGGAGAATGGCTTCAGCATTGTGGTTTTGCCCATCGACGAGCATCCCGCGCCGGGGGTGGATACCGAAGCCGACCTCGAAGGGGTGCGCGGCATCTTCGTAAATCGGTTATAAATCGACCTCGAAGCTGGGCCGACGTTTTAAAATTGTTGCGTTGCCGCATCAGCAGAAACAGCAAAACATCTTTGGAGAAACTCATGCGATTGATCCTGCTCGGTCCTCCCGGCGCTGGCAAGGGAACGCAGGCCGCGTTCATCACCGAAAAATTCGGCATTCCACAGATTTCGACGGGCGACATGCTGCGCGCGGCCGTCAAGGCCCAGACGCCACTGGGCATCGAAGCCAAGAAAATCATGGACACCGGCGGACTGGTTTCCGATGACCTGATTATCGGATTGGTACGCGACCGCCTTAAAGAGCCCGACTGTGAAAATGGCTATCTGTTCGATGGCTTCCCCCGTACCATTCCCCAGGCAGACGCCCTTAAAGACGCCGGCGTGGCTCTGGACTTCGTGGTCGAAATAGTCGTTCCCGATGAAAACATCATCGAACGCATGAGCGGCCGTCGCGTGCATCCGGCCAGCGGCCGCAGCTACCACATCAGCTTCAACCCGCCCAAGTCCCCGGACACCGACGATGTAACCGGTGAGCCGCTGGTGCAGCGCGACGATGACCGCGAAGAAACAGTGCGCCACCGCCTTTCAGTCTATCAAGAGCAAACCCGTCCGCTGGTGGACTACTATTCCAGCTGGGCTGAGAGCGGCGACGCGCGCGCGCCGTCGTTTCGACAAATATCGGGCGTGGGTTCGCTGGATGAAATTCGCCAACGCATTTCCGATGCGCTGAAGTAAACGCGCAGCACGGTAATTGATGACACCAGCGGGCGCATGGCGCCCGCTCCAACAAGAGGAAGCCATGGAGATCAAGAACAAAGTATTCGTCGTCACCGGCGCCGCATCGGGGCTGGGTGCAGGAACGGCTCGCATGCTTACGGCCGAAGGCGCCAAGGTGCTGCTGGCCGACGTACAAGACGAAGCAGGCAAGCAACTGGCGCAAGAGCTGGGCCAAACCTATGTGCATTGCGACGTCACCCAAGAAGCTGATGCGGTGACGGCAATTGAGGCCGCCAAGGCGCTGGGCCCGGTTTTCGGCCTGGTAAGTTGTGCCGGCGTGGCTCCAGCCTCGCGCACAGTAGGCAGAAACGGCCCGCATGCGCTGGACATGTTCCAAAAAGTGGTGATGATCAACCTGGTGGGCACCTTCAACATGATCCGCCTGGCGGCAGCCGCCATGAGCGAAAACCAGCCTGAACCCACTGGCGAGCGTGGCGTGCTGATCAACACCGCCTCGGTGGCCGCCTATGATGGCCAGATCGGCCAGGCCGCTTATGCCGCCTCGAAGGCGGGCGTGGCAGGCATGACTTTGCCGATTGCACGCGACCTGTCCAAAGTCGGCATCCGCTGCGTCACCATTGCGCCGGGCATCTTCGGTACGCCGATGGTCTTCGGCATGCCCCAGGAAGTTCAAGACTCATTGGCGGCCAGCATCCCCTTCCCGTCCCGCCTGGGCCGTCCCGAAGACTACGCCAAACTGGTCCACAGCATTATCACGAACGAAATGCTTAATGGCGAAACCATCCGTCTGGACGGCGCCATCCGCATGGCGCCAAAATAAACTCCATGAGCCTGATCCGGTCGGCCGCCACGGTAAGCGGCCTTACCTTGTGCTCACGCATCACGGGCCTGTTCCGCGACATACTCATCGCCAGTTCGTTTGGCGCAGGCCCTCTTACCGACGCATTCTGGGTTGCTTTTCGCATCCCCAACCTGCTGCGCCGGCTTTTCGCGGAAGGCGCCTTCTCGCAAGCCTTCGTTCCCATACTGGGAGAAGTCCGCAACAAAGAACCGGCCGACGCCGTCCAGTTGCTGCTTGACCGAGTGGCCTTGTTATTGACACTGGCCCTGATGGGTGTAACGCTGCTGGGCATTATTGCGGCCCCCTGGGTGGTATCGGCCATGGCCAGCGGCTTGCTGGTTGAGTCCAAACAAACGGCCTTCGACGCTGCCGTCTGGATGACGCGGCTGATGTTTCCCTACATTTTGTGCATGTCGCTGGTGGCCTTCGCTTCGGGCGTGCTGAACACCTGGAGCCGTTTCGCCGTGCCGGCCTTCACCCCGGTGCTGCTCAACCTGAGCATGATCGGCGCCTGCCTTTTTCTGACACCGTATTTCGAAGTTCCGATCTATGCTTTAGCGGCCGGCGTCATGCTGGGCGGCGTAGCGCAATTGGCGATGCAATGGGTAGCGCTGTCCCGCCTGGGGCTTCGGCCACGCTTGACGCCCCAAGCGCGCCAGGCATGGCGCGATTCGCGGGTGCGCCGCGTCGCACGCTTGATGATCCCCGCCACTCTGGGGGTTTCAGTGGCGCAGATTTCCTTGCTGATCAACACCAATATCGCCACATGGCTCGAAGCAGGCAGCGTCACCTGGCTGTCGTTCGCCGACCGCCTGATGGAATTTCCCACTGCGCTACTGGGCATAGCGTTGGGCACCGTGCTGCTGCCCAGCCTGTCGGCGGCGCATGCCCGCCAGGATAACGATGGCTACAACGCACTGCTTGACTGGGGTTTGCGGCTGGTCGTGCTGCTGGGTCTGCCCGCGGCCCTGGGCATGGCTTTGCTCTCGGAAGGTTTGGTGGCCACCCTGTTCAATTACGGCGCGTTCGAAGCGGCGGATGTAAACCAGACGCGGTTGGCGGTTATGGCCTATGCAGTGGGGCTGCTGGGGTTACTGGCCATCAAAATTCTCGCCCCCGGGTTCTATGCCAAGCAGGATATTCGAACACCTGTTCGTATCGCCATCGTGGTGCTGGTGCTGACTCAGGCCATGAACCTCGTCTTTGTACCGCTGTTCCACCACGCGGGCCTGGCCTTGTCCATCGGACTGGGCGCCACCTTCAACGCATTGATGCTGCTGGTTCTGCTGCGCAAGCGCGGGGTTTACCGCCCATCCAAGGGCTGGCCGGCTTTCTGTGCCCGCTGCGCACCCGCCACGGCGGCTTTGTGCGCCGTATTGTGGCTGGCCGGCCAACATATCGAATGGGTCGGCCCAACGGTGCATGGCGGCATGCGAGCGTTGACACTGGCCGCGGTTCTGGCTGTGGCGGTCGCCACGTATTTCGCCATGCTCTTTGTATGTGGATTCAGGCCGCGCCACTTTACAAAAAGGGGTGCTTAAGGTATAGTAGCTGTCTTTGCCGATTAAACCTTTTAACGCAGAAGCTACAGAATATGGCCAATACCGCCCAAGCTCGCAAGCGCGCCCGTCAATCGATTGCGCTAAACAAACATAACGCCAGCATGCGCTCTATGATGCGCACTTCCATCAAGCGCGTTCGCCAAGCGATCGAAGCCGGCGACAAAACCGCCGCAACCGAAATCCTTCAGAAAGCCACCAGCGTCATCGACCGTGTGGCCGACAAGAAAATCATCCACAAGAACAAGGCCGCTCGCCATAAAAGCCGTCTGGCCGCCGCTGTCAAGGCACTGGCCTAAGACGCTTTCGGTTTAGTCGGCACGGGGGCAACCCTGTATAAAAACAGGACGCAATCAGCGTCCTGTTTTTTTGTGGGCCACACATTCGCGCAGGCCTGCTATAGTTTTCAGGCACAGGCGGGGGCGCTGGCCCCGCTCTTAACTGATAAACAAGCGGCCGATGCCATGCCCGACACCAAGCCCCTGCTATTGCAATTGTATGCCCTGCCGACCTTGCTGCCAGATGGCCAGGCCAGGCTGGAACGCGCTTATCGCGTCATTCAACTTTGGCAAGCCGACGACCCCAACGACTTGATGCGTGAACACGCCGGCCAGGTAGAAGTGCTGCTTGCCAGTGCCTTCCACCCTGCGCGGGCGGCGCTAATCGACCAGCTTCCGGCACTTAAGGCCATATGCAGCCTGGGCGTGGGATACGACAGCATCGACGTGCGGCATGCCCATGCACGCGGCGTGCAAGTCAGCAATACACCCGATGTTCTCAACGACTGCGTGGCCGATCTGACATGGGGCCTGATCTTGGCTGCCATGCGCGAAATGGGCCGAGCGGAACGCTTCGTACGCGAAGGCAAATGGGAAAACCAGCTTGCCTCCCTGCCGCTGGGCAGGCGCGTAACAGGCAAGCGTTTGGGTATCGTTGGCCTTGGCCGCGTCGGCCTGGCGGTGGCGCAGCGCGCCGCCGGGTTCTCCATGAACTTGCGCTACCACAACCGCAGCCCGCGTACCGACGTGGCCTGGACATACGAGAGCGAGCTGTCGGCGCTGGCCGAATGGTCCGACATTCTGGTGGTGGCCACGGTGGGCGGGCCCGACACACGGCACCTGATCAACGCCGAGGTTCTACAGGCTCTGGGCCCGCAGGGGGTGTTGATAAATGTCGCCCGCGGTTCTGTGGTGGATGAAAAAGCCCTGGTTCACGCGCTTGAAACCGGCGTCATAGGCGGCGCGGGGCTCGACGTATTCGAATCTGAACCCCATGTGCCCGACGCCCTGAAAACAATGGAAAACGTTGTGCTGCTGCCCCACATAGCCAGCGCCACCGTCGAAACCCGACAGGCCATGATCAACCTGTTGATTGAAAATGCCGAGGCGTACGCGCGCCGCGGCAAGGTTCTGACGCCGGTGCCCTCTTCCGTCTAAATGTCGTTCTTGGAGCGCGCACACACGACAGGGATCACATGCTGCACTGCCAAAGCCAAAGCCCCGGTGACGCGAATAAGTTCCAGTCGGCCGGTGTAAGGCGAGAGGCCGAATTCGGCGGTGCGCAAGACAGGGGCGTGAAACCAAATCGGCCTGCGCAGATAAAAAAAACCCGGCTAAGCCGGGCGTCTTCGGTCCGGGACTTCTCGTTCAGAGGTTCGCAGATCGTTATCCTTGGCGAATTCCTCGACGAAATTCCAGGCCAGGGGTTCAAGCTGCCGCAGGCGGTGATCGACGACCACGCAACGAACTCCTTCCACGACCATGGGCACGACATAGGGAGAATAGCTTAGTGGCCCACCTCGGGCGCCGCCTGGCCGGAAACGAGACATGACCCCTGCCAGGCGCTCGGCCCAGTCGCTGGGCCGAAAGCGTTGCCCCGATTGGGTAACGCCATGAATGATGAACTGCCTGATCTGGCCCTGCTGCTGTTCTTCCGACATACTGATTTCGCAAACCCCTAAAAATGCCGACCCGCCCACGGCATCCAAATTGAAAGAGCCGCGCGAAGATTGTATATGATAGCTACAATAATCGTCTTTGAACCTAGGCTTGACATGTCCCAGCACCAGCAAACGGGCCCATTGCGGCATTACCTGCAGTTTCGTGATTTCAGCAAAGAAGAAACCCTGTACCTGTTCGAGCGCGCCAAGCTCATCAAGGACAAGTTCAAACGCTACGAACCACACCGCCCCTTGCATGACCGCAACCTGGCCATGGTGTTCGAAAAAGCAAGCACACGCACGCGGGTTTCATTCGAGGCCGGCATGTATCAAATGGGCGGTTCGGTTATTCACCTGACCACCGGTGATTCGCAACTGGGGCGCTCGGAACCCATTGAGGACACCGCGCGCGTCATTTCGCGCATGGTCGACCTGGTGATGATCCGCACCTTTGAGCAGACGCGCATCGAACGCTTTGCCTCGCACTCGCGCGTGCCCATCATCAACGGGCTGACAAACGAGTACCATCCCTGCCAGATTCTGGCCGACATCTTCACCTTCATCGAGCATCGAGGCCCAATCGACGGCCGCACGGTCGCCTGGATAGGCGATGCCAACAATATGTCGTACACCTGGCTTCAGGCGGCCGAAATGCTAGGCTTCACCCTTCATGTGTCCACGCCCAAGGGCTATGAGCTTGACCCCGTCCGCATCGGCCAGCCTTCGGCCAAAGTGCTGCGACAGTTCGACGACCCGCTCGAGGCCTGCCGCGGCGCCCACCTGGTCACCACCGACGTCTGGACCAGCATGGGTTATGAAGACGAAAACGAAGTGCGCCGCACGGCTTTCGCCGATTGGTGTGTCGACGCCGAGATGATGTCGGTGGCCGACCCCTCTGCACTATTCATGCACTGCCTGCCGGCCCATCGGGGCGAAGAAGTCACCGCCGAGGTCATTGACGGCCCCCAAAGCGTGGTATGGGACGAAGCCGAGAATCGCATGCACGTGCAAAAGGCGCTGATGGAATTTCTTCTGCTGGGGCATTTGTAAGCGGCACAAGAAATGCAGCCGCCCGCAAAAAGAGCCGCTAAGCGGCTCTTTTTGTACTTGCGCGGAAAGGTTGCGGGCTTCGGCCCGGAAACCTACTTCTTGATGTCGTCCTTGAGCTGCGGCAGGGCCTCGCCCTTGCCGGACAAGAGCCCGGCCTTGGCGTAGGTGAAGAGCTTGTCGCGCGTGTCGGTGATGTCCAGATTGCGCATGGTGAGCTGGCCGATGCGATCGCGCGGCGAGAACACCGAATCGCCTTTTTCCATAGTTAGGCGGTCGGCGTGGTATGTGAGGTTAGGCGACTCGGTGTTAAGCAGTGAATAATCATTGCCACGGCGTAATTCAAGCGTAACCTCGCCCGTGACCGCACGCGCCACCCAGCGCTGTGAGGCTTCGCGCAACATGATGGCCTGCGGATCGAACCAGCGCCCTTGATAAAGCAAGCGGCCCAGCTTGAGGCCGTTTACGCGGTACTGTTCAATGGTGTCTTCGTTGTGAATGCCGGTAACCAGGCGCTCGTATGCGATAAACAGCAGCGCCAGGCCCGGCGCCTCGTAGATGCCGCGGCTCTTGGCTTCGATGATGCGATTTTCGATCTGGTCGCTCATGCCCAGGCCATGGCGGCCCCCGATGCGGTTGGCTTCAAGCAAAAGCTCGACAAGGTCGGTGTACTCGCGGCCGTTCAAAGCCACGGGACGGCCCTCTTCGAACCGAACTGAGACTTCTTCGGCCTTGACTTCCACATCGTCGCGCCAGAAAGCCACGCCCATGATGGGCTCCACGATGCGCATGCCCGAATTCAGGTATTCGAGATCTTTGGCTTCGTGGGTGGCGCCCAACATGTTCGAATCAGTTGAGTAGGCCTTTTCAGACGACATTTTGTAGTCGAAGCCATGCTCTCGCATGTACTCGGACATCTCGGCGCGTCCGCCCAGTTCGTCGATGAAGGTCTGATCGAGCCAGGGCTTGTAAATTTGCAGGTTGGGGTTGGTAAGCAGGCCGTATCGATAGAAGCGCTCGATGTCGTTGCCCTTGTAGGTGCTGCCGTCGCCCCAGATATGAACGTCGTCTTCCTTCATGGCGGCCACCAGCATGGTGCCCGTTACCGCCCGCCCGATGGGCGTGGTGTTGAAATACGTAACCCCGGCCGTCGATACGTGGAAGGCTCCGCACTGCAAGGCGGCGATCCCTTCGGACACCAATTGTGGCCGGCAATCGATCAGGCGCGCTTTTTCGGCCCCATACTCGAGCGCCTTGCGTGGAATTGCCTCGTAGTCGGGTTCGTCGGGCTGGCCGAGATTGGCCGTGTAGCCGTAGGGAATAGACCCCTTGTTGCGCATCCAAAGCAAGGCGGCACTGGTATCCAGGCCGCCGGAGAATGCAATGCCGACCTTCTGGCCGACAGGAACGTTCTGAAGTATGGTAGTCATTGCGTAAGCCAAATTTCGAATACAAAATTCTACTACGTAGCGGGAAAGTTCTCTTGCCGGCCTGCCTTTTTACACACTAGCCGTGCCTTTTCACACGCTAACTGTGTTTATCCGCTGTTGTTTCATCAATCGGTCGATCGCCCTGCCGGCGCGCTTCGCTCAGCGCTTCAGGGGTGTCGACGTCCATCAGGATTCCCGCGCTTTGCACCGGTACCGCCGACACTGCGTCGCCCAGGCGCTTGAGCAGCGTCCTCGCACCCTCATCGCCGCTCAAATGCGTCAACGAAGGTAGCGCCTGCGGAGCCCAAAGTACCGGGTTGCCCCGCTTTCCCGCGTATTCGGGCTGGAAGGCTGCGATGCTGCCGCGCCGGCCGACAACGTCTTCGGAGGCGTCAGGGACATGCCGCACGCCGCCGCCCTCGTCTCCGGAGGCGTCAAGGATATGCCTGACGCCGCAGCTACGGTCTTGAGGCTGGCCGGCTGCGCGACGAGCTCGAGTTTGATCCGTCTCGTCGGCTTGCGTGTCTTGGTAAGCCTGGATGAGCTCGTCAATTACCACGGTGGAAACCTGCGGCATGTCGCCCAGGCAAATGATCAATGCCTCGCCAGGCCGGGCGGCGCGGGCGGCGGCACGCACAGAGGCCGCCAGGCCTTCTTGGTACTCTGGGTTATCGACAAACTGCACAGGCAGGCCCGACAGCGCGCTGCGCACGTCATCGGCGTGGTGGCCCACCACCACCATCACTCGCTTGCAGCGCGAAGCCAGCGCACGTTGCGCCACCCGGCGCACCATGGGTACGCCATCGATTTCCTGCACCAACTTATTAAGCCCACCCATGCGGCGACTGAGGCCCGCGGCCAGTATTGCGGCCACGACAGGCGCTGCGTCATCAGGAGCGGAAGCCGGTTCGGCTGGGCTCGGTACGGTGTATGTAGACATACTGCAAGAATACCTCGTAAACCACCGGCACCTGCAGTGTCGGGTTCCCCGCTTGATGCCATGAACGCGCGATATAACCACCGTATTACAGGCATGCATTACGTATCAAAAACTTGTAAAATGGCCATTTTCGGGGACGTAGCTCAGCTGGGAGAGCGTCGCGTTCGCAATGCGAAGGTCGG
>NZ_JBIQLE010000018.1:0-72803 GCF_044464525.1 Pusillimonas sp. | reverse complement strand
TCGAACGAGCTGCGCGAGAACAGCTTGATTGTGCAGCAGTATCTGGGCGTGTAAGCATGGGCCGCGTCCCTTCGCTATCTCGGCGTAGGGCGGCCCGGCAGGCCTGTTACAGCGCCGACGGTTCGGAGCGCCGGGCATGAAAGACCTGAACCTGCTGTATGTGTTCGAAGCCATGTGGCGCGATCGCTCCGTTACGCTGGCTGCCGAGAACCTGGGCCTGACACAGGCTGCGGTCAGCAGCGCACTCAAGCGCTTGCGTCAAGAGCACGGCGACAAGATGTTCACCTTGGTGGGCCGCCGAATGGAGCCCACGCCATATGCCGAGCAGGTTTCCTTGCAGTTGTTGTCCGCGCTGGACATGATACGCAAGGCAACCTATCGCCGTACGCCTTTCGACGCATCCGCCTCCCGCCGCTTGTTTACGATACGCACCCGCGACGTAGGCGAGGTGGTGTGCTTCCCGCAGATACTGCAGGATATTGCCGAGGTGGCCCCGAGCATCAGGCTGCGCACCACATTCGAGCCCATCGGGGACACGGTGGCGGGGCTTGCGAGCGGGCGCATGGATCTGGCCCTGGGCTTTCTGCCGTCTCTGGAAACCGGCATTCATCGGCGTCCGCTGTTTTCACAGCACTATGTGTGCGTATTCCGCCAAGGGCACCCATTACAGCACCGAGACCTTACGATCGAGCAGTTCAAACAGCAGGAACACCTGCTGGTCGAATATTCAGGAAGCGGGCACCAGGTTATAGAGCGAGCCTTGCTCGAGGCGGGGCTGCGCAATCAGATCCGCATCAGGCTGCCGCAGTATTTGTCGGCTCCCTATTTCATCATGACGTCCGATTTAGTGTGGTGCGCGCCGTCGGCTTTGGCGGAACGGCTCGCACGCTATTACCCCTTGGTGCTGCGGCCGGTGCCTATTTCTTTACCTGGTTTTGAAATCGCCTTGTATTGGCATGATCGCTTTCACCGAGACTCGGCCAACCAGTGGCTGCGAGACATTGTCGCCCGTGCTTGCCAGAAAAGCCTTGAACTATAAATTCTATTAATACTAAGACATCAACGAATCGCTATGGTTTAAGTTGTGCCCGGCCGATAGAATCGTTTTATATATACAGGGGGCTGATGCTCCTTGATAACAATGGAGATGAACCATGGTCGGTTCAACAACCGTGGGCATGGTGGGCATAGGGCAGCTAGGCCTGCCCGTGGCCGACAACCTCATCCAGGCGGGTTTCAAGGTGGTGGGCTTTCGCCGCACAGATCGCGAAGGCTTTATTGGCTTGGGCGGGCAGGCGCTAGAGTCGCCGGCGCAAGTGGCTCGTCAGGCCGACATTATTCTGCTGTGCTTGCCCAGCGAAGAGGCATCGCTGCAGGTGCTCGAGGCTTCAGATGGCTTATTGAGCGCGCTTGGGCCCGGCAAGATCGTGATCGAGATGGGCACATATCGCAAGGCGTTCAAGCTGCAGCAGGCCGCGCGGCTTGCCGAGCTTGGCGTCAAGGTTCTCGAGGCCGAAGTCAGTGGGTCTCCGCCCATGGTCAAAGCTCGTAAAGCCGCTATTTATGTAGGCGGGGATGCCCAACTGCTTGAGCAGTGCCGTCCGGTTCTCGAGGCCATCAGCCCCGCGGTTTTTCATTTGGGTGAATACGGCGCGGCAGTCTCCATGAAGCTGATCGCCAACTATCTTTTGGCGATCCATACCCTGGCGGCCGCCGAGGCCATGAATATGGGCGCTCGGGCGGGCTTTGATCCAAAGCTGGTGGCAGAAGTCATTCAGAAAGGCGCGGGCGGCTCAGCCATGTTTGGCGTGCGCGCGCCGCTGATGGCAGAGCGGGCCTTCAGCCCGGCGCCCGGGCCGTTCACCACGCTCGAAAAGTACCTTGAGCTTGGCCGCTTGATGGCCGACGAGCTGGGTTGCGCGACGCCGCTGTTTTCAGCCGCCGAACCCTATTACAAGCGGGCATTGGAAAGCGACATGCGCCACGAAGACATTGCAGCCTTGCTCAAGTTGATCGAAGCCGACTGCAAGCCAGAGCGTGGCGCCTGACCCTGTCACCCCTGCCATGGCGAAGCCTGGCGCTTATTGAGTACGACCAGAGGTTTCTACGATGATACGTTCACTGTTGCACGTGGGCATGATGGTGCCCGACCTTGAAGTGGGCCGCGCATTTTATGAGCTGTTCGGCCTGCAAGCGCGCGCAAGCGGCAACGACCTGGTGTTTCGATGCCCGGGGCGCGATCAAGATCAAATCCGCTTGATGCAAGGCTCGCCGAAGAAGCTGGCCTATACGTCTTTGGGTACCAATGATGCCGGCATGGCCACACTGACCAGCAAGCTTCGGGAAGCCGGCGTCACAATTCAAAGCGCGCCTTTTGATGTGCCTTTTGGCGGCATCTGGTTTCAGGACCCGCATGGCGATTGGCTTAACGTGCAGGTTGCCGAGCCGGCCCCGGCCTGTACCGCCACGCTGCCACCCGAAATCAACGCGCATGGTAGATATCGGCGCGTTGGGCGTGCATGCGTGGTCGAAACCCGCAACAAGAAAGCCAAGCCTTTGCGCTTGGGGCACTTGATCAAGTTCTCGCCTGACGTACCCCGTTCCGTGCAGTTTTATACCGACGTGCTGGGTATGAAGGTGTCCGACCAGGCCGGCGACGTCATTGCTTTTCTGCGCGGCGCGGCAGGCGGCGACCATCATATGGTCGCATTTGCCAAAAGCACGCATACCGGGCTGCATCACATCAGTTTCGAAGTGGCCGACATCGACGAAATCGAGATCGGCGCCCAGACCTTGCTGCGGGCCGGATATCGCGACGCGTTCGGCCTGGGCCGTCATATCGGCGGTTCAAACTACTTTCATTACATACGCGACCCATGGGGCAGCATGGCTGAGTATTTCTGGGATATCGACGTCATCCCGGAAGACGACCGCGACTGGCAACCGCTGGTTGCCGAGTCACCCAAGGATGTCATCGCGGTCTGGGCCACGACCCCTCCGCCGGAAGATTTCATCATCAACTTTGAAGAAGCCTAGGACAGCCTTGGGTCGTTAAAGGAATGGATAAAGGAATGGAGCCATGACTACTCCGACACAAGCACAAGCGCTGATGCAGGGCATGCTTAAAAAACCCCTTTACGTTGTGTTGCGCACGCCGGTCGACTTGACCCGCATCAACGAGTTATTGCCGGCCCATCTTGAATGGGCCGTGCAGTGCGAGAAGCGGGGCGAGCTGTTCGCTTCGGGGCCTTTCGTGAATGAGGGTGGCGCACCCGGGGCGGACGGGGGCATGTCGATATTTCGAGCCGATTCCGTTGCCGAGGTAGAGCGCATTCTTGCCGGCGACCCGTTCATACAGCAGGGCGTGTTTAGCGCCGCGATTAAAAAATGGGTGCTGATGGAGGGGGGCTTTACTGTATCTGTCCGCTTCTCTGATCAGTCGTACCTGCTTCGTTGATTCCTACTCAGGAAACCTTGATGAAATATCAGTTGTTTGCCTATGAAGGCGCTGAAGGCGAATTTCGTGCCGGCATTGCGATCGAAGATGGCTTGTACGACCTGAACAAGGCACTGGGCAACGACGCCCACCGTTGGCCGTTGGTGGATGACCTGCTTGCTGATTGGCCAAATGCCTCTGCAAGGCTGCGTGGCGTGGCTGCGGAAATATCTGGCGATAGCGATGCTTTCGCAGGCTTTGCGCTAAAGCAGCCCAGGTTTCTTCCACCCCTTGCTCGTTGCGGTGTGATCTACGCTGCGGGCGCCAATTATCGCGACCACGTCGAAGCGATGGCGCGAGCCATGAACATGAAACTGGTTACCGACCCTAAGTCGCAGGGTATTGACCCCTGGCATTTCATCAAGGCGGGACAGGCTACTTTGGCCGGACACCAGCACGACGTGGCAATGCCCGGCCACACGGCGAAACTGGACTGGGAAGCTGAACTGGCGGTAGTCATCGGCACGAAGGCGTCTTGCGTTTCAGAGGAACAGGCTCTGGATCACGTGGCGGGGTACTCGTGTGCCAACGACCTTTCGGCGCGCGACAACCTTAGCCGGCAGGCGGTGGACGCCGGCTCGCCTTTCAAGTTCGACTGGATCGGACACAAGTGCTTCACGGGCGCATGCCCGCTCGGCCCTTTCATAACGCCCGCCGAATTTATTGGGTCGCCTGAAAGCCTGGGCATCAAACTTTGGCTCAACGACGAGCTTAAACAAGATTCCAACACACACAATCATTTATACAGCGTGGCGGAGCAGATCAGTTACCTGAGCCATCGCCTAAGTCTCTTGCCGGGCGACATCATCTTGACGGGCACGCCGGCAGGAGTCGGCATGGAATCGGGCGTCTTCTTGCAGCGTGGAGACGTCATGCGAGTGTGGATAGAAGGATTAGGAGAACTCGAAACCCGCATCGTCTGATTTCAGGCCGGGCTTCGGTGGTGGCGGGCCTGCTTTCATGCTTTGGCCCGATATGCAGACACATACATTATTAGAAAACGGAGACAAGAACCATGATCAGAAAACACAAGCTCGCTGTCGCAATTGCGCTGGCGCTTTCGGCAACCCTGCCCGCTGCGGCCTTGGCCGACGTCAAGGTCGGCTTCGTCGCCACCTTGTCGGGCCCGTCGGCTGCAGTAGGGCAGGACCAGCTCGACGGCCTCAAGCTGGCTCTGGATCAACTTGGCGGGAAACTTGGCGGCGTGCCGGCCGAGCTGGTGGTGGAGGACGACCAACAAAAACCGGACACCGCCTTGACCAGTGTTGCGAGGCTTATTGAGCGTGAGAATGTCGACGTCGTAACCGGCCTGACCTTCGCGCATGTGTTGATGGCCTTGCAACCCAAGATTGCTGAAACCGATGTGCCTTTCATCGGCACTGTGTCCGGCCCTTCGCCCACCGCCGGCAAGCTGTGCAAGCCCAACCTGTTCATCACCTCGTGGCAGAGCGATACACCTGCCGAAGCCATGGGCAAGTACCTGCAAAACGAGGGTGTAAAGCGGGTAAGCCTGTTGACGCCCAACTTTGTGGGGGGAAAGGATAAGCTGGCGGGCTTCAAGCAAGAATATAAAGGCGAAGTAGTGGACGAAATCTACACGCCGCTCAATCAACTGGATTTCTCGGCCGAGCTGACGCAAGTGTCTTCCTCTAACCCGGATGCGGTATTCATGTTTTATCCGGGCGCCTTGGCGATTAGTTTCGTGAGGCAATATCGGCAGGCCGGCCTTAGCGACAAATACCCGCTTTACTCGGCCAACTCGATCGAAGGTGCAGGGGTGGCGGCAATGGGCGAGGCGGTCTTTGGTTCGATCGTTGTCGATACCTGGACCCCAGGCATCGAGAATCAGCAATCCCGCGATTTCGTGAAGGCCTACGAAGAAAAGTATGGACGGCTGCCGTCGGCATACGCGGCGTTCTCATATGATGCCGCCATGTTGCTGAACGCTGCGGTGGGTTCGCTCAAGGGTGATGTATCGGACAAGAAGGCGTTCAATCAGGCGATCAAGAACGCACAGTTCGATTCCCTTCGAGGCGACTTCAAGTTCGGAAATAACAATTATCCGGTCCAGAGCTACCATGTGTTTCAGATCGTCAAGGGCGACGATGGCAAGGCGCAATTCAAGATGATCGCCAAAGACGTGCTCAAGAACCAGGCGGATTCTTATGCGGATGAATGCGCGATGAGCTGATGGGTGTTCGCTGGTGATTAACCCGTGCGTGTCACCAGCCGGATTCCCGGCATCACTTGGGCAGCCAGCTCTGGGTTTTTGGTGGCGTGCTCGACGTTCATGCGGGCGATCTCTACGTGTTCTTCGCCAAGCGCCTGGGCGCGTGTGCCCTGGCCACGCTCGATGGCCTGGACGATTGCGTGATGCTGAAGCTGTGCCTGTTGCATGGCTCGCGTACCCTCTTCGTGGGACGATTGCATGGGCAGCATGGCGCTGGGCGCGGCAAAGGGCTGGCCGTTGAGCATGTCCATCATGCGTTGCACGGTGCGGTTGCCGCAGCCTTCGAGTATTAGCGCGTGAAAGCGCTCGTTGATTTCGACATAGGCGGCATAATCGTCGTAGTTCATCTGGATTTTGTTGACGGCTTCGTCGCCTTCGTCAAGACATTGCCGCAATTGACGCAAAAGTTGCTTCGAGGGACCTTTTTCTGTCAGTAGGCGGGCGGCGTAGCCTTCGAGCACTCCGCGTGTCTGGATGGCGTGCGAGACTTCAGTGGCGGTGAAACCCCGCATGCGATAGCCGCCGCTGGCCATGGCCTCGATCAGGCCTTCGTATTCAAGCGTGGTTAGGGCGAGGCGAACGGGGGTACGGGAAGCATCAAGCTTTTCGGCCAGCGGGATTTCGGCCAGGCGCTCGCCCGGCGCGAAAGCGCCTTTCAGGATGAGATCGCGTAACTGGATGAGCACCCGCGATTGCTGGGACTCTGGAATGGGCTTCATGAACTTCTCCGTTGACTGCCTGCAGATTCTACTGTAATTGAAATGCTGCATGCAATGAAAGGCAGGCGGCCTAGTGTTTACCCTAGGGTGAAGAGTTGGGTCCGGTCCGGGCGGAAGAATTTAATGTTACGTTATGTTCATAGTAATATATTGATATTAAACAAAAAATACTAATAGCTTGGCTGGTCTACAGTAGTCTAAGGCGGTAGAGAGGCTAGTCTCAACCACGGCCCGCATATTTGACATCTGCCGCCGAAATCGTAAAACTGTATGCAATGAAAAAATGCACTGCCGCCGCCGTGCTGTCTGAGGCGCAACGGCACTCTTGCACATATCAAACACATCGCAAGGAGTTATCCCATGCTTACTGCTGAACAAAACGATTTCATCACCCGGGTCGGCCCTGATGCCCCCGCAGGCAAACTATTGCGCCGCTATTGGCAGCCTGTAGCCCTGGCTGAAGAGCTGGCCGGGACCAAGCCCATGAAAGCCGTCAAGCTGCTTGGGCAAGACATGGTCTTGTTCCGCGACGACACAGGGCAGCTTGGCCTGCTTGATCGCGACTGTCCGCATCGCGGCGCCGACCTTGCCTTTGGCCGTATCGAAGACGGCGGCATCCGATGTGCTTTCCATGGCTGGCTGTTCAATATCAAGGGCGAATGCCTGGAAACTCCGGCCGAGCCCGCCAACAGCAAGTTTCACACGACCATCCAACAAGGCGCTTACCCGGTGGTGGAGCGCAGCGGTGTCATCTTTGCCTATCTGGGCGAGGGTGAGCCGCCCGCCTTCCCGGAAATGGACTGTTTCGTGGCGCCCGGCACGCATACCTTCGCTTTCAAGGGCCTATGGGAATGTAATTGGCTGCAGGCGCTCGAGGTGGGCATCGATCCGGCGCATGCCTCGTACCTGCACCGCTTTTTTGAAGACGAAGACGCCTCGGCCAGCTACGGCAAGCAGTTTCGCAGTACATCAATCGACTCCGAGATTCCCATCACAAAGGTGCTGCGCGAATACGGCCGCCCCACCATCAATGTCGAGCCCACCAACTACGGCATGCGCATGGTTTCGCTGCGCGAGCTCAACGACGAACTGACTCACGTTCGGGTCACCAACATGGTGTTTCCGCAAGCCATCGTCATTCCCATGAGCTCTGAAATGACCATCTCGCAGTGGCACGTGCCCATCGATGATACGCACTGCTATTGGTATGCCATCTTCACAAGTTTCACCGAGCCGGTGAACAAAGAGCAGATGCGCGCTCAGCGTCTCGAGCTGTACGAACTGCCCAACTACACGTCGCGCAAGAACAAAAGCAACAACTATGGCTTTGACGCCAACGAGCAAATGACAGAAACCTACACCGGCATGGGCCACGACATCAACGTGCATGACCAGTGGGCGGTTGAGTCGCAGGGGGCCATCCAGGACCGCACCCGCGAACACCTGGCCGCCAGCGATAAATGCATCTATACCTATCGCCGCATGCTGGTCAAAGCCATCGAGGCCACGCTGGCCGGTGAAGGCACGGTACCCATGGTGCTTAGCGACGAAGAGGCCCGCGAGGTTACCGGCCCGGCCTCCATCGACGGCGTCGGTCCGCGCAATCAGGAAAAAGCCTACTGGGTGGAGGCCGACCTGAAGCGTCGCCAGGAATCCGATTGGGCATCACAGCGGCTAAGCGCCTAAGGACCGAACATGGCAAGTTTTGTCGAGAGGTTCGACGTATGGACGCCCGAGCAGGCGCGCACAGCAGAAGAGCTTGCGCGCCGCCTCGAGGCCGGCGAAGTGGATGTTGTGCGCTTTGCCTTCCCCGACCTGCACGGTGTTTTGCGCGGCAAGACGCTGGTTGCCTCCGAGGCGATCAGCGCTCTGCGGGGCGGGGTCAACATGACCACCACGCTGTTCGCCAAAGACACCTCGCATCAAACGGTGTTTCCGGTGTTTTCGGCGGGCGGAGGCTTTGATTTCCCGGGCATGCAAGGCGCCGCCGACTTCGTCATGGTGGCCGACCCAGCCACATTCCGCATTTTGCCGTGGTCGCCGCGAACGGGCTGGGTGTTATGCGATGCCTACATGACAGACGGGCGCCAGGCACCGCTGGAAACACGGGGCATTTTGCGCCGTGCCTTGGGTGCGCTCGAAGAGCAGGGCATGAGCCTCACGGCCGGCCTCGAGGTTGAGTTTCATGTGTTCCGGGTCGAAGACCCCAAGATGGGGCTGCATGACGGCAGCCAGCCCGGGCAGCCGGGCATGCCGCCCGAAGTATCGCTGCTGACGCACGGCTATCAATATCTCACCGAGCAGCGCTACGACGCCACCGAAGAGCTCATGGAGCTGTTGCGCACCACCATGCAGGGTTTGCAGCTTCCGGTTCATTCGATGGAGATCGAGTTCGGGCCCAGCCAGTTCGAACTTACTTTTGGACCCATGCCGGGCATGATGGCCGCTGACGCCATGGTGCTGGTACGCAGCGCCATCAAGCAGGTATGCCATCGCCACGGCTACCATGCCACCTTCATGTGCCGGCCTCGCGTCCCCAGCGTGATGTCCAGCGGCTGGCACCTGCACCAGTCGCTGTGCGATCTTGCCACGGGCCGCAATTTGTTCATCCCAGAGCAAGAAGGGACCGAACTGTCCGAGCTGGGGTACCAGTATCTGGCCGGGCTGCTCGAGCATGCCGTGGGCGCGGCGCCTTTGTCGACGCCCACCATCAATGGCTATCGCCGATATCGTTCGTTGTCGCTGGCGCCCGACCGGGCAAGCTGGGGGCGCGATAACCGCGGCGCCATGCTGCGGGTGCTGGGCGGGGTGGGCCAGGCGGCGACCCGTATCGAGAACCGGGTCGGCGAACCTCTGGCCAACCCTTATCTATATATGGCCTCGCAGGTGTTTTCGGGGTTGGATGGCATCAAGCGCAAGCTCAAGCCTTGCCCCAGTGCCGACGAGCCCTACGAAGACACAACCGCGCCTTTGCCCCGATCGCTGCCGGATGCGTTGCACGCGCTTAAGCAGGACGAGTACCTGTGCCAGCAGCTTACGCCGCAGTTCGTCAATTTTTACTGTCACGTCAAAGAGGCGGAGCTGGCCCGGTTCAATCAGGCGGTTACTGAATGGGAGCAGCGCGAGTACTTCACGCTCTATTAGCGGGTACGACACCAGCGCGGCTTATGCCGCTGCGAAAGGCGTGAGCCTTTCCGGTGCTTCCGGCCGAACAGCGACTGAACGCAGATATGTTGTGCTCGCTGTACGGTGTTCCATGCCGGCGGGTTTTGCCGGCCATCCACTTGGTTTTTTTCGGCGCGTCGTCGCCAAGGAGATTTTCGCTCAATGAAACCCATCGCGATTTTCCAGCATACTCACGTCGGCCAACCCGGAGCCGTCGTAACGATCTTGAATGAGCTGGGGGTCCCCTGGGTGGTGGTGCCGGTTATGGACGGCGCCCCGATTCCCGATGATCCGTCCAATTTCAGCGGCATCATCCTCATGGGAGGCTCCATGGGCGTTAACGACGGCCTGGACTGGATCCAGGACGAAATTCGGCTTGTCGAGAAGGCGCGGCAGCGGGGCATCCCCGTGGCGGGACATTGCCTGGGCAGCCAGGTGATGGCGGCGGCGTTCGGCGCAAAGGTCGAGCGCGGCCCGGCCATGGAGATCGGCTGGCAGCAAGTAAAGTACGAACCCGTGCCCCAGACCCAAGAGTGGTTTGGCCAAGGCGCCGACGAGATCTTCCAGTGGCATGGCGATGCTTTCAGTCTGCCCGAGGGCGCTGTTCGCCTTGCGGCCAGCGCCTTGTATCCCAACCAGGCTTTCGTGCTGGATGACCGTCACCTGGGCATGCAGTTCCACCTTGAAATGACCCCCGAGCTGGTGGAGGTGTACATGCGTGCCAACGGCAAGGTATTGGATCGCGAGTTGGCCAAGGGCGCTTCCGCCGTGAACACCCGCCAAGAGATCGAGGCCAGGCTCGACGAACGCACGGCCGCCATGCATGAAATGATGCGCACCGCCTATGCGCGCTGGGTCAAAAGTTTGAAGTAGCCGTCGCTTGCGCTGGCAATCTGGCCGGTATCGCAGTATCTTTAGGGCCTGTCGAGATCAAAGGGCGGCAAATGCCTCCCTTTGATGCACTTGGCGCGATTAGCGTCGGTAACGTGGGCTTTCAACGGAGACAAAAGCGTGAATAACCAGCCAGATGCCGAGCGCCGCCTTTTCGAGGCGGACGACGAGCGATGCCGGGCCATGTTGGCCCATGATCTAGACGCACTGGCCGGCATGCTTGCCGATGACGTGGTCTACACGCATTCGTCGGCGGCAGTCGAGAATAAAGAACAATATCTGGCCACGCTGCAAGAGGGGCGCTCGCGTTATTTGGCCGTTAAGCGTCAAGACGCACAGGTTCGGCTGTATGGCCCAGTGGCCGTCATGCATGGCCATGTCATCATGCAAATCGAGACCCAGGGCGGCAAAAAAAATCTCAACAATCTTTTTCAGTCTGTATGGATAGAGCGCGACGGACGCTGGCTTCTTGCGTCTTGGGCCTCCACCGTCATCCCGTCCTAAGCCAAATCTCTGTAACGACAGATTCGTTTTGTATTCCCGCCGGGCTTTAACATTAATGCGGGTGGATATATAAAGAGACAGCGGGCCCCAGTTTCGGAGCCCCATCAAGGAGAACAGTATATGAACGCCGCAGTGCCCGAACCCGCCTCCAACGTCAACGCGCCTGAGTGGGTCAGGCATGCCGCCCTGAAACAGTGGGTAGGCCGGATCGCAGAGTTGACCCAACCCGACCGTATAGAGTGGTGCGATGGTTCCCGAGAGGAATACGACCGCTTGTGCGATATGCTGGTAAAAGCGGGCACCCTTCGCCGGCTAAACCCCGACAAGCGTCCAAATTCGTATCTGGCTTGGTCTGATCCGTCGGACGTGGCCCGTGTCGAAGACCGCACCTTCATCTGTTCCAACAAAGAAGAAGACGCCGGCCCGACCAACCATTGGGTCGACCCCGCCGAAATGCGCCAGACGCTTGATGGGCTTTTTGCCGGCTGCATGCGCGGACGCACCATGTATGTGATTCCGTTCTCGATGGGGCCCTTGGGTTCGCCCATTGCCCACATAGGGGTCGAGCTTACCGACTCGCCTTATGTCGTGGCCAATATGCGCATCATGACCCGCATGGGCCGCAAGGTATTCGATGTGCTTGGCCCGGAAGGCGCCTTTGTGCCCTGTGTGCATTCGGTAGGCATGCCCTTAGAGCCGGGGCAAAAAGACGTTGCCTGGCCGTGCAATGACACCAAGTACATCGTGCATTATCCGGAAACGCGCGAGATATGGTCGTTTGGCTCGGGCTACGGCGGTAATGCCCTGCTGGGTAAAAAGTGCTTTGCCCTGCGAATCGCGTCGAACATGGGGCGTGATGAGGGCTGGATGGCCGAGCATATGTTGATTCTGGGCGTTACATCGCCGCAGGGTAAGAAGATGCACGTGGCTGCGGCGTTTCCGTCGGCCTGCGGCAAAACCAACTTCGCCATGCTTATTCCACCCGCAAAGCTGTCGGGCTGGAAGGTCACCACCATCGGTGACGACATCGCCTGGATCAAGCCCGGCCAAGATGGCCGCCTGTACGCCATCAACCCGGAGGCGGGCTATTTTGGCGTGGCGCCTGGCACCAATGACAAGACCAACTACAACTGCATGGCCTCGCTGCGCGAGAACGTGTTGTTCACCAACGTGGCGCTGACCGACGACGGTGATGTGTGGTGGGAGGGCATGGGCCCCGCCCCCGCACACTGCATCGACTGGCAGGGCAACGACTGGACTCCCGACTCGGGCCGCAAGGCGGCTCACCCCAATGCGCGCTTCACCGTGGCTGCCGACCAGAATCCCGTCATCGACCCCGATTGGGACAACCCTGCGGGCGTGCCCATAGACGCCTTCATTTTCGGCGGCCGGCGCTCTGACACCGTGCCTTTGGTTACCGAGGCCCGCAACTGGGTCGAAGGCGTTTACATGGCCGCCACCATGGGTTCCGAAACCACCGCGGCGGCGGCGGGCAAGCAAGGAGTGGTGCGGCGCGACCCGTTCGCCATGCTGCCGTTTTGCGGCTACAACATGGGCTCGTACTTTAATCACTGGCTCGAACTGGGCAAGCGGCTCGAGAAAATGGGCGCAACGCCGCCGCGCATATATTGCGTCAACTGGTTCCAAACCGATGCCGACGGCAAGTTCATCTGGCCCGGTTTTGGCGAGAACATGCGTGTGCTCAAGTGGATGCTCAAGCGCATTCAAGGTGCGGCCCAGGGCGAAGAAAACCTCTTTGGCATATCGCCGCGCTATCACGATCTCAACTGGGATGGCCTCGATTTCAGCAACGAGCAGTTCGACGCCATCACGGCAATAGACACCGATGCTTGGCGCAAAGAACTCCAGCTGCACGCCGAGCTCTTCGAGAAACTGCATGACCGCCTGCCTGCCGAACTTGCCAGCCATCAGACGCGCTTAAGCGCGCAGTTGTAGGTGGTTCAACACTACGCTTGAGGCGGTTCTCCGGCCCATGCCCGCTGGATCAGCGCCCTGATGTCTTTTGCGGTTAGAGGGCGCGGGTTCCAGTAGGGGTTTTTCAGGGCGAGCTCAACGGCTTTGTCGATGCCCGACTCGGGCATGCCTATATCTTTCAGGGCGCGCGGCGCCTTGACGCGTTCTACCAGCGCCCACAGGCCGTCGGCCGCGCTGTCAGCCTTAAGGGCGCGCGCCGCCCGATGCATGGCTTCGCGTGCTTCGGGCTCGTTGTAAGCGGCGGTGTGCGGCAACATGATGGCATGGGTTTCGGCGTGGGGCAGGTCGAATGTGCCGCCCAGCACGTGGCACAGCTTGTGATGCAGGGCCATGCCGGCCGAGCCCAGGCAGATGCCGCATAGCCAGGCGCCATATTGGGCCTGGGCGCGAGCCTGGCGGTTTTGCGGGTCGGCCACTACACCGGGCAGCGATTTTGCCAGGGCGGCTATGCCTTCTTCGGCCATCAGCGACACGATGGGGTTGCGGTCTTGTGCATACAGGGCCTCGACAGCGTGGGCCATGGCGTTGAGCCCGCTGGTGGCTGACATGGCCACCGGCAACGACAAGGTAAGCGCCACATCGTAGATGACGGTCTTGGGCAAAACAACGGCGTCACGCAGGGTGGTCTTGACGCCGTTTTCGGTCTGCCCGAGGATGGGCGTCATTTCGGAACCGGCATAAGTGGTGGGTACCGCGACTTGTGGCAGGCCGGTGCGCAGGGCGATTGCCTTGCCCAGGCCGATGGTGGAACCTCCGCCCAAGCCCACAACGCAGTCGACGCCCAAGTCGGCAACTTGCTTCATGGCCTTTTCGGTGACTTCAACAGGCGTATGCATCGCGGCTTCGCTGAAGATGCCCACGCATTTTTCACCCAACACGCCGGCCACTTGGCGGGCCCAGTCGGCTTGGGCCGATGTGCTCAACACCAGGGCCTTCGAGGCGCCGAGTTTTTCGATCTCGTCGGGCAGGGCGGCCAACTTGCCGTCACCGAATACGACACGGATGGGTAGGGCTTCGTAGATAAATTCGTGGTTCATGGCTGTCTCGCTATGGCGGGGCGCGGGGCGCGCAGTTTTATGAAGTTTACTGTGCGAGGAGGGCCGCGTCTCTTTACTCACAAAAAAAAATGGCTCCCGGAACGCCGGCGGGCGCTCCGGGAGCCACGCCGGAATTTTTATTTTTGCAGCAGGTTATTGAATATTTCCTTAGGGTTGCCGATTGAGTCACCGCGCCACGCCACGATCTGGTCCGGCCGGATCAGCGCGAAGTCGGCTTCATACAATTCGCGGGCCTGCCTAACGGCAATGACGGTGAGGTCGACATTGTTTTGACGGGCCGCCTCGACGAAGGCTGCGCCTTGCGTGTCGGCGCCCATGCACAGCAGCGTCCATTCGAATCCGAAGACATCATAAAGCGACCGTGTATCGTCCAGCCACATGTGGGGCGGGCGCCCGCCGGGGCAGGCGGTGGCGGTGTAGGTATTGGCGCCATCCGGCGGCGGTGTGGTGCCATCGGGAATGATCGCAGGCGAGCCATCGTAGCGGCCCCCGAATGTGATGCCTGGAATGTTGAATTCGGCGCGGCCATGGGCGTTCATGTGTTCGCCGGCTACACGTCGAGCTGTTTCGCCCGCGGTGCTGTCGTCTTCAATTTCGGCAGCGGGCACAAACAGGCCGAGCGAATCGGCAAAAGTGCGCGCATAGCCTGTGTTGCGCACGGCCAGTGGCTTGCGCTCGGCCTCGTAGGTGTCGAGCAAGCCTGGATCGGCTTGGCCCTTGAGCACCGCGGCCAGTTTCCAGCCCAGATTGACTGCGTCTTCGACGGCTGTGTTGTAGCCCAGGCCGCCGGTGGGGGTGAACAGGTGGGCCGCGTCCCCGCCGATGAAGACCCGGCCTTTCTGCATGCCGTCCGAGACCAGGGCGTGGCCGGCCGTCCAGGTGCCATGCGACAGGATTTCGACTGGGACGTCAACGCCCACGCCTTCCTGGAACATCCGGCGAGCATCATCTTCGGTGAGTTGATCTTCGTGCTCGCCTTCTTTCAGCTGCGTATGAAAAGCGAACTCGCCCTTGCCGTCGACCGTCGCCATGAAGGCGCGGCGCTGCGGGTTGACGCAAACGTTCATCCACGCCGGTGCGTGTGGCACCACGTTGTAGAACTCGGGGGCGCGGGCATAGATGGCGTACATGCGCCCGCCCATGAAGTCGCGCTTGACGCCGGTTTCGCCGGTGTAATGAAAGCCGAGCTGCTCGCGCGTTATGCTGCGGGGGCCGTCGGCGCCAAGCATATAGGCAGCGACGATGCGGTGCTTGCGGCCGTCTTCAATCGACTCGACATCAATAACGACGTTCGAGCCTGTGTCATTGAAGGCTGTCATGCGCCAACCGTAGTTGATGCTGATGCTTGGCAGCTTCTGGGCGTGCTTGCGTAGAACTTGCTCGACATATTTTTGCGACACTCGGTGGGGCAGCTCGGCCGCACTCCACGAGCCCGACAGTGAATGAATGCGCTTTTTGGCCTCGGCCGCCGAGGGCAGGCTGAAGCGGGCCAGCTCGTAGCGTGCATAACGCGTGAAGTAGGCGATGTCGGTGGGAAAATCGTTGGGCAAGCCCAGGTCGCGGACTTCGTCTGCAAACCCCAGGCGCCGGAAATGCTCCATGGTGCGAGCTTGCGTTGCGTTGGCCTGCGGGTTGAACGCCGTGCTGGGCTTGTCGTCGAACAGCACGGCGTCAATGCCGCGTCGACCCAGTTCGTTGGCAAGCATCAGGCCGCAGGGACCGCCGCCGATTATGGCGACCGAAACCTGATCTGGAAGCATATGGACCTCTTCGGAAATTAGTGCGATTTCGGTAATAGTAAGGATGCCTGACTATATTGTCAATAAGCTTCAGCTTTGACGACTGAATTTAGAAACCGTAATAGCACGGGTTTCGTAGACGATGATCGCGAAGTAGATGCAGGGAATCGTTCTGCTGCGGCTACTAAGAATTTGCGATGTTATGAAGACTGCGTGTACGCGGCCAGCGCCTGTTTCAGGGCTTTGAAGCGGGCCTCGCCCAGTTCGCCGGCCATTTCCTGTTCGGCATGGTGCAGGGCCGAGCCGAAGGCGTCCAGCCAAGCCAGGCCGGCCTCGGTGAAATAGACGATTTTGGCGCGCCCGTCTGCCGGATCGCGCCTGCGTTCGAGGATGCCGGTAGCTTCGAGCTGGTTTATGAGTTCGCTGATGGACTGTTTGGTAATGCCGGCTCGCCGCGCCAATTCGGTTGCGCGGGTACCTGCCTGGTCGAGATTACGGGTGACAGTGATATGGCTGAGCGAGAAGCCGTGGTAGCCGGCTGCCTCCATCTGGCGCAAGATTTCACTTTCAAAGCGGTCGATGGCCTCATTCAATAGGCGGCCAATGTTCTCCCGACGCCAGTGGGGGTCGGCAGCATGCGGCGCGGCCGGCTCGGAAGAAGCCGGATCGGCTGAAGGGATGGCTATTTTTGGTTTACTGTTCTTGGTGCTGGACATCGAAATACGGGGCTCGAAGTGTGTAGGTCTGAACCCGCAAAAAAGTTTATGGCGGGGGCCTGGTCAGATGCCGCTGGCAACAGGGTGCTCGTCGAAAGCCGACTCGGCGCCTTCCAGCCACTTCTGGCCGCGCTGATACAAGGCCTGCACTATCGGGCCGGTCAGCTCGGGCATATCAGGCTTGATCTTGAAGCCAAGGCGGGATTGCAGATAGGCAAGGTGGCGGTAGCCTTGTGGAAATTGCTGAAGCAGGGTTTGGTCCAGCTCAAGACGTGCCGCAGGGTTCAGAAGGTCGATGCGGTCTTTTTCATAGATGGGCTGACGGCGTACGATACGCCACTCGTCCCTTCCGGCGATGTTGCGCTGTTCGAAAAAATCATAGAAACGGCCGGTGCACAGCACATCCACTCGCTGCCCGTCCACCTCGGCTCGCTGGCTGATGGTCATTTTGGTTTGGGCAATGGCGCGCTTGCCTTGCACGTCGACGCTGCCGCCGCCCAGAAAGTGCAGGATGGAAACGCCTTTTTCGAAGCCGCTGCGGCTAACCTCAATGAATTGCGAGGCGGGGCCCTGGAACCAAGTGGCGGACATCCAGCCGTCATCGTGCCAAACAGTGGCGAAGCGGTCCCAAAAACCGGCGTCGCGCCATATCGCCCAATTCTGCACTACTTCTGCGATTTGCAGCCTGTTCTTGAAGTCTTGGTCCATGCCGACTCTCCGGAAAGTGAATCCATGCTCCGGATTATGCTACATCATTGCAGCGCATGGCGCGGCCGGGCCGACAGGCATGGCGATGGCGATGGCGATGGACCGGGGCTGGCAATGGCAATGGCAATGTGGCGCCTGGGCGCGTTTGCTCGCCAAGGGCAATTGGTGCAGGGCTTAGGGAAGTGAAGCAGTGCCGCACCGGTTATGAAGCTTGCGCAACATAACCGGCGGGGGAGGAGATGGCTCGGCGCCCCCGACTATGGCCCGCAACTTGCGAGCTGAGCGGGGCGCCGAGACTGGGTGCCGGCTTATAGGCCGGGGTCTTTTACGTCTTTGAAGGTTTCGAATTCGACGTTGTAGATTTCGCCGTCGACCATTTCAGAGCGACGGATATAGACGTTTTGCACGATATCGCGGGTTTCGGGATCGATGGAGATGGGGCCGCGGGGGCTGGTCCAGCTCATGCCCTTCATGGCGTCGAGCAGTTGATCGCCCGTGGCGTCGGCGCCGGCCTTTTCAAGCGCGGCATAGATTACGTGCATACCGTCGTAGCCGCCCACCGACATGAAGTTGGGCCGCATGTTGCCGGAAGCCTTGCGGAACGCCTCGACATACTCTTTGTTTTCGGGGGAGTCGTGCGCAGCCGAGTAGTGCTGGCCGGTAACGATGTCAAGGGCTTCGGAGCCCATGCTGGGCAGCAGGTCGTCGTCGAGCACGTCGCCGGTGCCGATGAGCTTGATGCCGGCTTCTTTAAGGCCTTTTTCAACGAACTGCTTCATGAGGGCGGTGCCGGCGCCGGAAGGCACGAAGATGAAGACCGCATCGGGCTTGCTGTCTTTTACGCGCTGCAGGAAGGGAGCGAAATCGGGGTTTTGCAGGGGTACCCGCAGCGACTCGACGATTTCTCCGCCATTGGCGGTGAACTCTTTAACGAAGACTTTTTCGGAATCGTGGCCCGGACCGTAGTCGGAGATAAGCGTGGTAACCCGCTTGATGCCGGAATCGGGACGCGCCGCCCATTGTGCAATGGGCGTAACGATTTGCGGCACGGTTTGCGACGTGCGCACGATGTAGGGCGACTTTTCCATGATGGAGGAGGTGGCCGCGGCCATCACCACCATGGGCGTCTTGGATTGGGTGGCAACCGGAGCGGCGGCAAAAGCCAGCGGGGTCAGCCCGAAACCGGCCAAGGCGTTGACTTTTTCTTGCACGACCAGCTCTTGTGCGAGGCGGCGGGTAACTTCGGGGGCCAAGCCGGTGTCGTCTTTGAGGATAACCTGGATTTTGCGGCCTGCAACGGTGTCGCCGTGCTGGTCCATATATAGTTTGACTGCGGTGTTGATTTGTTTGCCGGTTGAGGCGAACGGCCCTGTCATGGGCAGGATCAAGCCGATTTTGAACGGCTCTGCCGCCTGCGCCGTTGCTGCTACAGCAAGCAGGCTGGTTGCAAGCACGGTTTTCAGAATGCGCTTCATGTTGTCTTCTCCAAGGGTAGACTCGAATTGTTCATGCCGACCTGACCGCGCGCAGGTGGTTTTCCATCGTTGTTTTTTAATATTTTTCAATATTAGCAACGTATAGCCACAAAAGAAATTGGCGCGCGTCAAGTTGACCGACAGTTTGTCACATTCAGTGTGCTTTGTCTTTAGGTATAGCCCCTAAGAACGCAATTTTTCCACCAGACGAAAAATCGGCCTGTCTAAAAGTGGAGACAAGCCGATTTTATGCTGCTCTGAACTGGTTTCCCGCGTATGCGGAAACGGGTTTTCTTAGGCGTGAACCAGCAGTTCAGTACACTGACTTATGCCTTGGCCGAGACACAATCAGCGGTGACGGCGATGATGGTGCTTGGGTCCTTTGTGGTGATGGCGCTTGTGTACCTGCCGATGTGGAGGACCGTTGTAATGGCTGCGGCCGCCTCGATTCCAGTCGCGACGATTGGAGCGGCGCTCTTCGGTAAGAATGTTGCCCAGCAGGCCGCCGGCGGCTGCTCCACCGATGGCGTACAGAGGGTCGCCCTGGGAAATGACCGCCCCGGCGGCGGCGCCCAGGCCGGCGCCTATCAGTGTATTGTCGGTTTTGCGGTCACGTGCCGAAGCGCATCCGGCCATGGCAAAGGCCAGTATGCCTATGATGGACAGCTTAACGAGGTTGAACGGCTTATTCATGGGGTTTGCTCCGTTTGCCATTAAGTAATGGGTCAAGCGTAGCCAGCCCGCCTAGCAGCCACAAGTCTCAAGCGGCGTTTTGCAGCGAACTGAAACTATTGATGCATGCCACGGGGTAGTTGGTAACCGCTTTGTTGCAGCGGGCCGCCGCTGAAGTCACAATTCGTACAGTTTGTGAGTGCGTTTGCAAAGCCGCAGACGGGCCAAAGTGTTATCAAAGGGGTTTCCAAGGTTATGCAGATTCACAAGAAATGCCTTGCTGTGGCGATGGCGGCTTTTTTATATGGCGCCGCGGCTGCCGCCCAACTCGTGACAGCACCGTTGGCCGACGAAGACCTCAACCCCGAGGCTGGCAGCGGCTACGTTGAAAAAGAGCTGGTGCGCGCAAAGCACTTCATGGTGGCCAGTGCAAACCCGCTGGCCTCGGAAGCGGGCTATGCGATGCTGAAAAAGGGCGGTAGCGCCATTGATGCCGCAATTGCCGCCCAGCTTGTGCTTAATCTGACAGAGCCCCAGTCGTCAGGAATAGGCGGTGGCGGCTTTATTGTGTATTACGACAGGGCTAATGACACCGTCAAAACCTATGACGGTCGTGAGACCGCTCCGGCGTCGGCCACACCCGAGCGCTTCATGCGCGATGGTCGGCCACTGCCGTTCGGCGCCGCGATCAACAGCGGTCTTTCAGTGGGCGTGCCGGGCCTGTTACGTGCAATGGAACTGGCGCACATGCAACAGGGAAAACTGCCCTGGCACGACCTTTTCGCACCCGCGATCAAGCTCGCCGAAGAGGGCTTTCCCGTTTCGCACCGGATGCATTCGATGATCAGCCGTAGCAAGGGGCTGGCCGAGCAGGCCGCGGCGGCAGCTTACTTCTTTGACGAGGAAGGAAAACCGTGGCCTGTCGGCCATGTGCTGAAGAATCCTGCGCTGGCCGATGTGTTTCGGCGGGCGGCGGCAGGTGGCGCCAAAGTGTTCTATACCGGCGACATTGCCGCTGACGTTGTCGCTGCCGTGAATGGGCACGAACGGCCGGGCGATATGACGCTGGCGGATTTGGCTGCCTACCAAGCGAAGGAGCGCGGCCCGGTGTGCGGGATGTATCGCATTTATCGTGTTTGCGGCATGCCGCCTCCTAGTTCGGGGGGGGCTGGCATCTTGCAAATGCTGGGAATTCTCGAGCAGTTTCCCATGGCTACCTTCGGCCCAACCAGTAAAGAGGCGGTGCATTACTTTTCAGAGGCAGGCCGCCTGGCGTATGCGGATCGCGATTACTACTTTGCCGATCCGGATTTTGTCGAGGTTCCGGTCAAGAGCTTGATCGATCCCGTGTACCTTAAGGCGCGAGCCGGCCTTGTTCAGCCGGAACAGAGCATGGGAACGGCCCCGCCTGGAGACCCTCTTTCCCGCTTGGCGGAGCTGGGGCGGGACGATGCCCTGGAGATACCATCGACTACCCACATAGTGGCCGCAGACGCTGAAGGCAATGTGCTTTCCATGACAACCTCCATCGAGTCGGCATTCGGCAGCAAGATTTTTGTGCGTGGCTTCCTGCTTAATAATCAGCTCACCGATTTTTCTCGCAATCCGGTGGATGAAGATGGAAAGTTGGTTGCCAATCGCGTTGAGCCCAACAAGCGGCCGCGCAGCACGATGGCGCCGATTATCGTGTTTCGCGCCGGCCTTCCTTTCATGGCGGTGGGGTCGCCAGGAGGCAGCGCCATTATGAATTACGTCGCCAAGACGCTGGTCGGCGTCATTGACTGGAAGCTCAACGTCCAACAGGCCATTTCGTTGCCCAACTATGGCAGTCGCAATAAGCAGACCGAGCTAGAACGCGGGACTTCGCTTGAGCAATTGGTGCAGCCGCTTCGCGCAATGGGTCACGATGTGAGCCTGCATGAATTCCCGAGCGGCCTGCAAGGCATCGTCATGGATCAAAATGGTTTGTCGGGTGGCGCCGACCCCCGTCGCGAAGGAGTTGTGCTGGGCGATTGATGCCGGCGATCAGATACAGATGGGGTTTGGCGCAGCCGGCAATTCGGCCGAGATAACAACCTATGAATACAATCGGATGCGATGCATCTTATTGAACCAGGCTTGAATCATGAATTACAACTGGAACTGGATGGTTTTTTGGGAGCCGTCGCCGGATGGCTCGGGTACCTATCTTTATACCCTGATACGCGGGGTTTACTGGACGCTCGGCGCGTCCGCCGCGGCCTGGATCATTGCGCTGGTTTTTGGCGTCGTGGTGGGCGTGCTGCGCACCAGCCGTATTGGCTGGCTTGAGCGCATTTGCGCGGGCTATGTTGAGCTGTTTCGCAATATACCCCTGCTGGTGCAGATATTCCTTTGGTATTTTGTCATGCCCGAAGTGGTGCCCCAGGCGCTGGGCGACACCATCAAGTCGGCCGACCCCACCTGGAGCACATTCTGGACGGCGGTTATTGCACTGGGGCTGTTCACCTCGGCGCGTATCGCCGAGCAGATACGTGCCGGCATCGAATCGCTGCCGCTCGGGCAAGACATGGCGGCGACGGCGCTGGGGCTGACACGCCCGCAAACCTATCGCTACGTGCTGCTGCCGATTACGGCGCGCATCATCATGCCTCCGCTGGTGTCCGAAGCCTTGAACCTGATCAAGAATTCGTCGGTGGCCTTCACCATCGGCTTGCTGGAGCTTACCGGCGCGGCCAGGGCCATGCAGGAATTCACCTTCCAGATATTCGAGTCGTTTGCGGCTGCGACGGTGCTGTATCTGATCATCAACATAGTGGTGGTGGCCGGTATGCGCTACATCGAGAAGCGCTATCAGGTACCTGGGTACCTGGGCGCGGCAAGGTAGGGGGCGCACGATGAACGGATTCGATTTCGACACAATTATCCGCACGGCGCCGTACGTGATCCAGGTGGGCTTGATGTTCACCTTGAAGCTCACAGCGCTGTCCACCATCGGGGCCGTCATTCTTGGCACGTTGCTGGCCATGATGCGCTTGTCATCCAACCGGCTGGTGTCAGGGGTGGCCGGAAGCTATGTGAACCTGATGCGGGCCTTGCCGCTGATTCTGATTATCTTCTGGTTTTATTTTCTGGTGCCCTACATTGTGGGCTGGATCACCCAGGCCGGCCGACCCATTGCTGTGGGCGGTTTTACCTCGGCGTTGATCACATTCATCTTGTTTGAAGCGGCTTATTTTTGCGAAATCATGCGGGCGGGCATACAGTCAATTCCTCGTGGTCAGGCGGAAGCTGGTTATGCATTGGGCCTGAATTACTGGCAGGTTATGGGCAAGATCGTGTTGCCGCAGGCGTTTCGCAATATGACACCGCTTCTGCTTACACAGATGATCGTACTATTCCAGGATACGTCGCTGGTTTATGTGCTTTCGCTAACCGACTTCCTGGGTGCGGCCAATAACGTGGCGCAGCGCGATGGGCGTCTGATAGAAATGTTTGTCTTTGCCGCTGTGGTCTATTTCGTTATCTCGTACACCGCGTCACGCCTCGTCAAGGTAATCGAGCGGCGCATGGTTATTGCTCGTTAGGCGCAAGGAGCTTTGCAGTGATTGAATTCAAGGATGTCAGTAAATGGTATGGCTCGTTCCAAGTCTTGAAGAACTGCTCGACTTCGGTTCAGAAAGGCGAGGTCGTCGTGGTGTGCGGCCCCTCGGGCTCCGGCAAGTCTACTTTGATCAAGACGGCCAATGCGCTTGAGCCTTTTCAAGAGGGCGAAATCTGGGTTAACGGTGTTTCGGTGGGCGCGCGCGATACGAACCTGCCCAAGCTTCGTTCGCAGATAGGCATGGTGTTTCAGCACTTCGAGCTGTTTCCCCATTTGTCGGTAATGCGGAATTTAACCTTGGCACAGGTCAAGGTGCTGCGCCGCAACGAGGCCGAAGCCAAGAAAAGGGGGCGGGAGCTGCTCGAACGGGTGGGGCTCAGCGCCCACATGGACAAGTTCCCGGGGCAATTGTCGGGCGGTCAGCAACAACGCGTGGCAATAGCACGGGCGCTGGCCATGGACCCGGTTGCGATGCTTTTTGATGAGCCCACCTCCGCCTTGGACCCAGAGATGGTGAACGAAGTGCTGGACGTCATGGTCGATCTGGCCCGCGAAGGGATGACGATGATGGTGGTCACGCACGAGATGGGTTTTGCTCGCAAGGTCGCCGACCGGGTGGTGTTCATGGACGAGGGGGCGGTGGTAGAAGATTGCCTCAAGGAAGAGTTTTTTGGCAGCCCTGAAGAACGCTCGGATCGCGCCAAGCAGTTCTTGTCCAAAATTTTGTCGCATTGATGCTGCGCCCCGTTACTCGCAGCCGGCCGCGCGCGGCACGCCGGTCGGCGCTGTCGCGCCAAGCTGGTACGCTGCCTGGGTAAAGGGCTCCCAGCCGACCCGTCACCGCTCCGAGCCGCATCTGCCGAGCACAATTATCCCGGCGTTCCCGTTATGGGCAGCACGATGCCGGTGATGTAGCTGGAACATACCGGCGATGCCAAGAATACGTACGCCGGAGAAAGCTCTTCGGGTTGGGCCGGACGGCCGAGCTTGGCGCTCTTGCCGAATTTTTCCAACTGCTCCGGCTGTCTGTCGGCAGGATTCAGTGGGGTCCAAACCGGGCCGGGGGCTACCGCATTGACGCGAATTTCCTTTTCAACCAGGTTGGCGGCCAGGGACATGGTGAAGGCGTGGATGGCGCCTTTGGTGGCAGAGTAGTCGATCAGTTGCCCCTGACCTTTCAAGCCCGTGACCGAGCCGGTGTTGATGATGCTGGCCCCCGCCTTCAGATATGGCAGCGCCGCTCTGGCCATATAGAAATACCCGTAGATGTTGGTGCGCATGGTTTCGTCGAAGCGCTCGTCGGTGATGTCTTCGAGCGAAGCGGCGTGTTCCTGGAAGGCTGCGTTGTTGACGAGAATATCCAGTTGGCCAAAGGCTTCGACGGTTTGCCGGACGGCATCGCGGCAGTAGGTGGGGTTCTTTACGTCGCCCGGAATGCAGATGGCTCGACGGCCTTCGGCCTCAATGTAGCGGCAGGTTTCTTTGGCGTCTTCATGTTCATTCAGGTAAAGAACGGCGACATTGGCGCCTTCGCGGGCGAACAGCACCGCAACGGCGCGGCCTATGCCTGAATCACCGCCCGTCACGATGGCCGACATGCCGCGCAGCTTCTCACTGCCTTGGTAGTCGGGCGCCAGAAATTGCGGGCGTGGATCCATATCATTTTCTTCGCCGGGCTTCTCCAGCTTTTGGCCTGGCATGGGCGGTTCAGGATGTTCTCGAGGGCCAGTCTGCGCGGCGCCTTGTTTTGAAGAGCCGCCAGAGCCCGATTTTTCTTTGTCGATCCGGTCTTGTTCGTCCTGTAGGCGGCGCTGTTTGTCGGCGGCCTGTTCAGCCTGTTTGCGATCATCGTGGGTATCTTTGGTCATTTTCAACTCCTGGGTTCAAGTGGATGGCGAGGCGCGAATTTCACTCAGCCGTCGGCTTGATGCTTTCGAGTGCTGTCGTGGCGGGCCCGTGCAGCACCTCCCCGTCTGGACGAAAACGCGAGCCATGGCAGGGGCAGTCCCAAGTCAAGTCGATCTCGTTCCATTCGACAACGCATCCCATGTGTGTACAAACTGCAGATACTTCGTGAAGGCGTCCGTCCCTATCGCGGTACTGGGCGATGCTGTCGCCGTCGTTGCGAACGACACGCGCCCGGCCCAGGCCCAGATGTTCTGCGGCTTCAGGCGAACTGGATGACAAATGGTCCACCACAAACTGCTTGGCGGACATCAGGTTTTCCTTAAGAAATTCGGTGCCTCCGGCCAAGGGTTTGATGCGTGCAGCATCGAAAAGGTCTGAGCATGGGTTTTCGCGCTTCAATATTTCATCCGCGATGACGTGTGCGGCGACCACGCCATTGGTAATACCCCACGCGTTGAAACCCGTCGCGACGTATAGCCGGGGCGTTGACGACGAGGCCCTGCCCGCAAAAGGCATGCCGTCCATCGAGCGGAAGTCTTCGTTCGTCCATCGGAAAGTCGGCTCTTCGATGTCGAAGTGCTCGCGCAAGAAGGCTTCCAATTTGGTGAAGCTTTCGGACAAATCTTCGGGAACTCCGGTCTCATAGGCCGGACCAGCGGCAATGATGTGGTCGGCGCCGCTGGATGAATCGAGGCGGAATGAGTAGCTGGAGGCGCCCGCGGCAATGAACATGCCATCCAATGAAGAGCCGGCTGCAATCGGAGCGGCCGCGATACTATGGCTGAAGGTGAAGGCCTTGGCGAAAAACTTCCCGTCGGGCACCACGGGCAGATGGGTGGCCACCAATACGTGTCTCGCCCGTACTGTTTGGCCGGCCTGAGTCTTCACCTGCTGCGCGTCACCGTCCTGCACGACACCTACGACTCGGCTGTTCTCATACACCTGCGCCATGCGAGCGACTGTGCGGGCCAAGCCGGTCAAGTATTGAACAGGGTTGAACTGAGCCTGGTCGTCAAAGCACATGGCCGTGGTACAGGATACCGGCGCTGGAATCTCCTTCATTGTCCGTGCCGGCAGACCGAGCATCACCGCCGCAAGGGCCTCGTCGTTCACTTCGGAAGCGGTTTCAATGTCGGGAGCATAGATAAAGGCAGGCTTGCGCTCGAAGGCGCAGTCTATGCGTTCTTTTTCGACCATGGTCGCGATGCGCTCGACGGCTTCCTGGTTGGCCTGTGCATAGAGGCGCGCATTGTCCTCGCCGAAGTTTCGAATCAGGGTGCCGTAGAGCAATCCGTGTTGCGAAGTAATCTTGGCGGTGGAGCGGGCTGTGGCTTGTGAGGCGACTTGCAGCGCCTCCAGGACGACGACTTTTTTGCCGGCCCGTGCCAGTTCGTAGGCAGCGGTCAGGCCGACGATGCCCGCGCCTACGACGACGACATCTGCGCGGGTATCCTCTGCCAAAGAGGGGTAAGTCGTGGGCAGGTCGTTGGATACGGCTTCCCAGTATGTTTGAGTTTCTGATTTTCCCATGACGCACCTTTCGCTAGTGGCGGGCCGTCAAGAAACGGCCGCAGCAGCGTGCGTAGCAAACAACATGCCTCCTTTGTGGTTAACGCCGGTCTTCGAGCCTGGCGCGACGCTGGGCCGTTACAGCCCCAGGTCGGTGATCAGAGCTTTATGTTCGGCGGTTTCGCGATGGATGATGGCGCTGAATTCTTCCGGCGTGGCGGCTGACGGAATAAACGACATTTCTTCGAGGGTGCGGCGCAGCTTGGGATCGGTCATGAGACGGGCAACGTCAGCATGCACTTTGTCGACAATGTCGTCGGGTGTGCCGGCCGGAGCAAGCAGCCCGACCCAAGTTGAGAACTCGTAGTCCTTCAAGCCCGCTTCCTGGATGGAAGGCGCCTGGGGCAGCGCGGGCAGCCTTTCGGATGATAGTGTGGCCAAGGCTTGCATCGTGCCGTTTTCAATGTGCGGCAACGCCACCACGGCGGGTGGGAACATCAGTTGGGCCTGGCCGCTTGCCACGGCTATCGCCGCGGGGTTCACGCCGCGGTAGGGAATCTGCACCATGCTGATGTTCGCCTTGCGATTGAATATCTCGGTGGCCAGATGGACCGAGCTGCCGTTGCCGGAGGTGGAGTAGTTAAGCTCGCCGGGCCGCTGCCTGGCCAGCTCTATTAATTCCTGCACTGTTCCGACGCCGACCGACGGATGGACGACGATCAGATGCGGCGCCCAGGCGAACAAGGTGACTGCCCGCAGGTCGGCCATTGGATTGTATGGCAACTGCTTGATGGTGTAAGGCCCCATGGTGTGGCTGCTGCTGGTTGCCACCAGCAGCGTATAGCCGTCGGGCTTGGCCCGGGCGACGTAGCCCTCACCTATGGTGCCGGTGGCGCCGGCGCGGTTCTCGACCACCACCGGCTGGTTCCATATTTGCTCCAGCTTCTGGGCGATAAGCCGGGCCGGGATGTCGGAACTGCCTCCGGGCGGGAAGGGCACAACGAGCTTCACCGGCCTTGCCGGGTAATCGCTTGCGGCGAAGGCGGTGCCGCACAATGCCAGCCATATCGCTGCAACCCATGTTGGCAGTATTCGTTTGATTCGGACAAACAGAGTTGAAACGAAGGTGCTCATCGAAGATAGGACGAAGTTTTTCATGTCGCAAATTTACACAAGCGACCCAGGTTTCGTCCATCGCTGCGTGCATTTTCTTTCCTTGGCCCGGTAAATACCTCCTGCGGTTCGAGCCACCATGACCGTATGCTTTCACTCGTCCAGAATAGGCACGAAGCCGCCAAAAATCATGCGTTTTCCGTCGAAACACATGGCTTCGCCCATATCCTTCATGCGCGGGTCGCTCATCATTTTTTCCTGCGCCGACGTGCGTGCCTCTTTGGAGGGATATTCAAACCAGCTGAAAACCACCTTTTCGTCGTCCTTGGCCTGCACGGCGCGGCGGAAGTCCGTAACCTTCCCGTCGGGCACGTCGTCC
Organism: Pusillimonas sp.; assembly: GCF_044464525.1. NCBI lineage: Bacteria > Pseudomonadati > Pseudomonadota > Betaproteobacteria > Burkholderiales > Alcaligenaceae > Pusillimonas > Pusillimonas sp. The sequence continues at coordinate 44,943 of NZ_JBIQLE010000018.1, read as the reverse complement.
TCCCAACACTCCACGAAGCGATCGACGCCAAACTCTTTGAACAGGGGAACCGCTTTTTTTGCCATGTCGTAATAGGCATCTTTATTGGCGGCCGGCACGGCCACGATGAATCCTTCAACGTATTTCATGCTTGTCTCCTTTGAGGAATGCCCGCCCTATGGTTGGGCGAACAGTATTTACTCCAATACGAACATATAGCCCGCCGGCGCCACCAGCAAATAAAGTGCCGGATAGAGCCGGCAGGCGTGGGTCATGCCAGCGCATGGCAATCAGCGCCGTGTTGGTAGCGGGTGGCGGCACCCGCGGGCCGAGCAATGCCCGAAGGGGCCAAGGACAGTGCGGTCTGGCTATACGCCATTTGATTAACTCTTATAGAAAATCGGTGCTATGCGAATGGGGTAGCCGCTACGTACACTGAAGCGGCATTCAAGTGCGGACATGGTTTGTGGCCGCAACGCCGACGATACACCTAGCGAGGCTCCATGAGCTCTTCACACGAATTTTTTCCGCCACCCAGCCAGATTGAGCGCATTGCCGTGTTGGGCCTGGGTTCGGTGGGCGCTAGTTGGGCGGCTCTGTTTATGGCCAGGGGTCTTGAGGTGGTGGCATACGATCCGGCGCCCGACGCCCGGGCGCGTGCCCGCAGCTTCATTAGCCAGGCTTGGCCGGCGCTAATCGAGCTGGGGCGTACGAAGGCGGCCGAGCCGGAATGGACACGGCTGCGCTTTGTCGAGTCGCCCGCGGCGGCGGCCCGCGAGGCGCAGGTCATACAAGAGAACATTCCCGAAAAGCCCGGCCTTAAAACCGCTGTGCTGGCCGAGGTGGATGCGGCGGCCGAAGCGTACAAGATTGTGCTCTCCAGCACGGGCGGCATTCCTCCCACGCAAATGCAAGCCGGCTTGCGGCACCCGGAACGCCTGGTGGTGCTGCATCCATTTAACCCCGCCCATCTGATTCCACTGGTGGAGGTGGTGGGCGGCAAGCAGACCTTGCCCGAAGTTGCGCAATGGGCGATGGATTTTGCCCGATATGTCGGCAAACGCCCCATCCGTTTGCACACTGAAGCCAGCGGCCACATGACCAACCGGCTGCAGTTTGCGCTGATGCGCGAAGCGGTGGCTTGTCTTGTCGAAGGTATTGCAAGCGCCGGTGATATCGACACTGCCGTGCGCTATGGCCTGGCGCCGCGCTGGGCGTTGATGGGCGGCCTCATGACCTTGCATTTGGCCGGGGGCGAAGGAGGAATGAAGGGCATACTCGATCATGCGGGCGACGCCATCCAGCAGTGGTGGCAGCCCGGGCCGGAGCCGCGCCTGACTCCCGAGGTGATTGAGCGCTTGGTGGAAGCGGCTCAAGAGGTATCGGCGGGGCGGCCCATAAACGATTGGGTGCAATGGCGCGACCGCTCACTGGTCGAGGTGTTGTCAATGCAAACTGAAATTGAGTCCGGCGAGCCAGGCTATAAGGCCGGCGGCGACACGGACGACAACTAGCAAAAGGATTATTCAGATGAGCGATAGTGCTGTTGATGCTCCCGCCAATTGGCCTGTTGGCCTGCCTTCATGCCTGAGCGTTTCGCGTCGGGACAATATCGCTGTTTTGACATTGAATCGTGCGGCCAAACGCAACGCGCTAAGCGATGAGCTGGTGCTGGGCATGCAGACATTCTTTTCCTCGATTCCCGCCGACGTGCAAGGCGTGGTCATGCATGGCGCGGGCGATGACTTCTGCGCCGGGCTTGACTTGAACGAGCTGAAGGAAACCACCACCGCCGAAAGCTTTGAAACCTCGATCATCGGCCAAAGGCTGAACGACACCATTCAGTTTTGCAAGGTGCCGGTCATTGCCGTGCTGCACGGAGCTGTGATCGGTGGCGGCCTCGAACTGGCTGCCTCGGCGCACATCCGTATTGCCGAGGCCACCGCCTACTACGCGCTGCCCGAGGGCACGCGCGGGATATTTCTGGGTTCGGGTGGCTCGGTGCGGTTGCCCCGGCTGATCGGCGCAGCGACGGTAATGGACATGATGTTGTCCGGGCGCGTCTATGAAGCTCAAGAAGCTCATACGGTATTGCGCCTTAGTCAGTATTTGGTCGAACCGGGTGCGGGGTTGGAAAGGGGCGTTGAGCTTGCCGCCAAGATCGCTCGCAACGCGCCTCTGGCCAACTTCGCCATCATCCAGTCCATTCCGCGCATCGTCGAGCAAGATCCCCAAGCCGGTTTATTCACCGAAATGCTGATGGTCGGGGTGGCGCAGGGCGATGAAGAGGCCAAGGCGCGCTTGCGAGCCTTTTTGGAACGCAAGGCGGACAAGGTCCAGCGCGGTTAAATCAAGAAAAGAGAGGTTTACGGTGGAACGACTTGCCGAATTTGACGTAAACGAATTGCGTGCCGAAGCTGAGGAGTTTCGACGCCACGTGGCGCGCTGGGTCGACGAACGATTGGCGCCGCAGGCGGCGCGGCTCGACGAAGACTCTGACTTTGGCCATGAACTGTTTCGTGAACTGGGCGGCTTGGGCTATTACGGCGCCATGTACCCGGAAAGCGCGGGCGGCAGCGGCCTGGCCTATCCCTATACCGCCTTTACCATATTGTGCGAAGAGCTTGCACGGGCGTCGATGTCTTTCGCGGCGTCGGTTTGCATGCAGGGCTCCACAGCCACCCACACAATCTTCAAATGGGGCGGCCCCGCCCTGCACCAGCGCTACCTGCTTCCGGCTTTACGAGGCGAGAAAATAGGCGCGTTCGCCATCACCGAGCCCAATGCGGGGTCGGACGCGGCCTCGTTGCGCACCCGGGCCGTACGTGTCGACGGCGGCTTCTGTCTGAACGGCTCCAAGATATTCACCTCCAATGGCACGGTGGCTGATTTCATCACCGTGGTAGCCACCACCGATCCGGCCAAGGGCCTGAAAGGCCTGGACCTATTTTTGGTGCCCACTGATTCGCCAGGCTTCTCGGTGGGGCGCAAACTGGAAAAATTCTCAGTGCGGGCGTCGGATACGGCCGAACTGGTGTTCCAGGATGTGTTCGTACCCGATGACCACCATTTGAACGATGGGCAGGCCTCGGGTTTCTTGAACGCCTATAAATCCCTGACTGTTGACCGCATCTTTACAGCGGCGTTGGCGCTGGGCAATGGGCGCGCGGCGTATGATGCCGCCCTTGCGTACGCTCAAGAGCGCTCGCAATTCGGCCGGCCTATCGGAAAATTCCAAGCGGTGCAGTTCAAGCTGGTAGACATGTTGGCCAAGCTCGAGCAAGCGCGTTTGTACACTTATCACGCGGCCGAACTAGCCGACCGGGGCGAGCCCATAACCACCGAAGCCGCCTTGTCCAAGATTGTCGCCGCTGACGGCTGCAACGAGGTGTGCCAGATGGCCATGTCGATTTTCGGAGGCTATGGGCTGATGAACGAATACCCGGTGCAGCGATTTTTACGAGATGCCTATTTTCCTTTGGTTGGCGGCGGAACCAGCGACATCATGCGCCTGATCGTGGCGCGCCAGCTTGGCTTCTGAGGGTAAGTACGGGTTTCCTAAAGTATTCTTTTGGTGCAACTTAGTGCATATAGTTTCAAGGTCGGATATTCATACAAGAATGATGCTGCTTATCGCGCCCATGGTGAACCGTCCGCCGCCTGGAAATCAGTTAACTATAAGTTGAAGTTCATCCGAAGTTCATCCCCCGATATATTGGAGACAAGATATGAAGAAAAAGCTTTTTGCGCTGGCCATGGCGGCCGCGATTCCCTTTTCGGCCGCGATCCCTTCATCCGCCGGCGCCCAGGTTACCGTGGGTATCATCACGGGGGCGACGGGGCCGGGCGCTTCGCTGGGCATTCCGTATAAAAATACTTTTGAAGTCGTCCCCCGCACTATGGGCGGCGAAACGGTTCGTTATGTGATTCTTGACGATGCCACCGACACCACCAACGCGGTCAGGTTGGCGCGCCGCCTTATCCAGGAAGACAAAGTCGACCTGATCATCGGTTCCAGCAGCGTTCCCACGACGATCGCCGTCTCCGAGGTGGCCAACGAACTCAAGACACCACAAATTTCGCTTTCGCCCCTGCCTGTCAAACCCGAGGACAATCCTTGGGCGTTCTCGGTGCCGCAACCCATCAACATCATGATGGGCTCGCAAGTCGAGCACATGCAAAAAGACGGCATCAAAACCGTCGGGTTTCTGGGTTTCGCCGATTCCTGGGGCGAGCTTGTCTTAACGGGTCTTAAGAACACCACCAAGGACGCTGGCATCGAAATCGTCGCCGAAGAACGCTACGGGCGAATCGACACCAGTGTTTCGGGCCAGGTGCTGAAGCTCATCGCCGCCAAGCCCGACGCGGTGGTGCTGGGCGGGTCGGGCACGCCCGGCGCGCTGCCTCAGGTGGCCCTGCGTGAACGCGGTTATAAAGGCCCCATTTACCATAATCACGGTGTTATCAACAGAGACTTCCTGCGGGTGGGCGGCGCGGCACTTGAAGGCGCTTACGCGCCAACAGGTCCGGTTATGGTCGCCGAGCAGTTGCCCGACAGCAACCCCATCAAGAAGGTCGCTCTAGAGTTCACCCAAGCTTACGAGGGTAAATTCGGCGAGGGCTCCCGGAACGCCTTTGCCGCCTATTCGTGGGACGCCTACCTGTTGGCGGATAATGCCATCAAAACCGCGCTCGAAAGCGCAAAGCCCGGTACGCCGGAATTCCGTACCGCCGTGCGCGACGCGCTTGAAAATAGTGAAGAAATCGTTGGCACCCATGGCGTGTACAACATGTCGCCCACAGACCATACCGGGGTCGACCAGCGTGCTTCCGCCCTTGTCCAGGTCGAGAAGGGCGACTGGAAACTGGTCGAGTAAACGCTGAAGCCGCGGAACGGTTTGTTTCGCGGCTCAGGTAATTCGAGTTCCGCCCGGAAGGCGCCGAAGCACCCGCACGAAGCCCATCGAAAGGACAAAGATGGCTGTCGCGGCCAACGGGGTTTGCCACGCGGTGCCTGTTGTGGGCGCATACACGCCTGATCGCTTGGCAATGTCCAGGAAGATCGGGTGCGCCAGGTAGACGCCGAATGTAAGGGGCGCTATCGCGGTCATGCGTGGCAGCTTGCGGGCGTTCAATATCAATTGAAAGACGGCTAGCGACATTAGCGGCACGGTCAAGCTGAAGGTGTCATAAAAATACACATTCAGGGCGTCGGCGGTGGACATCGCGCTGGCGCCCGCCGCCGTGACGCCGATGGCAAGAACCAAGATCAACCCCGGCCTGGGCAGGCGAAGCCGGCCTTCGAACATCATGCGGCCCGCTACGAAGTAGCTGATATACGGTAAGAACCAAGTCAAAAAGAAGCCATAGCCGCCTGCGTTCAGTTCGCGGTGCACGGTTTGGAGCATGGCCAGCACAAATATGCCCACTACGGCCGCCAGCTGCTGACGGTGAGAGCAGCGCGCGTACAGTGCGCGCAGGTAGGGGGCGAACAGGTAAAGGCCCACCAGCATGTACAGGTACCACAAGTGGTAGTAGGGCTCGCCGCCGGTTGCCTTGCGCAACCAGGCGGCAGCGTCCATGGGGACACCGTCAAGGCGGTACATCAGCCCGCCCCAAAGCAGGTAGAAGGCCGTCCAGAACACGATGGCCGGCGCGATGCGCGCGGCCCTCTTCTGGTAGAAATGCTTGAATGCCTCACGCTTTTCCGGGTTCAGCAGCAGCGCGCCGCTGATCATGACGAAAACAGGCACGCACCAGCGCGAGGCGGCGTCATAGAGATTGGCCCATTGCCAATCGGACGTTCCATATTCTGACACGCTGGTCAAGGGGAAAGCGGCGCAGTGAAGCAGCACGACCGCCAGCGCCGCCATCCAGCGGGCGGCATCGAGTTTATCGTAGTCGGCCTGTTCTGCGGCTGTAAACTGCGCGGACACAGCAGGGAGCGCTGTTGTGCTACCCGGGGTCCGGGCGGGTATAGAAGACATGTCACATATAGCGGTTGAAACAGCCCCCACCTTAGCAGCCGGCGTCCCGCCCGGCTTTACCACCCACTGCGAGATGTTGCCGAAAGTGAACGAGAGCGCACAAGGGGGCGCAAGCCTTCAGGTTTTGTGCGATTGCATCAGTTAACGGCATGTACGGATGCTTGTACATAAGCGTCCAGGGCGCAAGACAGGTCTTGCCAGAGCATTTCGGCGTCTTCCAGCCCCGCGTGCAGCCGCAACAGTGGGCCTTCCGCCTGCCACGAGGCGACGGCCCTTACCGGCGGGTCGATGGGTAGGGCGAGGCTTTCGAAACCACCCCATGACAAGCCCATGCCGAACAGGCACAAGCTATTGAACACCTTGGCCAGCGCGTGTTCCTGGTCAGGCACGGGCCGTAGCACTACGCCGAACAGCCCGCTTGCGCCCTTGAAATCACGCTTCCAGTAATGGTGACCGGGGGCATGAGGTAATGCCGGGTGCAGTACATCTTGCACCGCCGGGTGTTCCATCAGGCGTTTTGCAAGCAGCAGTGCAGTGTGCTGATGTCGTTGCAGCCGCACCGACAAGCTGCGCAGGCCGCGTAGCGCCAGATACAGGTCGTCAGGCCCGGCAATCTGGCCGAAGGCGTGTGCCGCATCGCGCAAGCCGGGCCAAGCCCTGGCGTTGGCGGAGACGGCGCCCAGAATGGCGTCGGAGTGTCCGACCAGGTATTTTGTGGCGGCATGGATGGATACGTCGACGCCGTGTTCCAGTGGTTTGAAGTACAGCGGCGTTGCCCAGGTATTGTCCATCATGACGATGGCGCCGCGTTGGCGGGCGGCTGCGGCAATGGCGGGCGTATCGCTCACTTCGAATGTTTGTGAGCCAGGTGACTCCAGGTAGACGACACGGGTGTTTGTCCGCATATGCAATGCGATCTGGGCTCCGTCCAGGGGTGAGAAGAACGTAACTTCAATACCCATGCGTGCCAGCGTGCATGTGGCGAATGCGCGCGTGGGCCCATAGACGTTGTCGGTCATCAGCACATGGTCACCGGGTGCTAAAAAGCCCAGCAACGCATGGGTGCAGGCGGCCAGGCCGGACGGGAAGACCACTGCGCCACGGGCGCCCTCTAGTTCGGCCAGCATGTCGCAGAACGCCTGTGTGGTGGGCGTGCCAAAGCGAGCGTAATGGCCGTAGGCATTGCCATTCGCGCGGCGTTTTCGTAATTCCTCGTATGAACCAACCAGCAAGGTCGATGCTCGACAAGCTGGGGTGTTGACCATGCCGCCGAAGCTTGACGGTGCACGGCCAGAGTGTATAAGCAGGGTGTCGTCAGGAGAAGAGTTCATGATGAATATGATATGCCGCATGCTCCGCATATTTATTGCTTTTATGTGAAGAAAAAGGCAATAATAAGAAAATTATTCCAAAATTTCTTATTTTTATAGATTTTTATTTCGCAAGTTTGGAGGCGGTCTGGACAAGTTCGATCGGCACCTTCTGAAGCTGCTTCAAGCAGATTGCTCCCTACCCATCAATGAATTGGCAGAAAGTGTGGGGCTGAGCCCCACGGCGTGCTGGCGTCGAGTGCAAAAGCTCGAAGAGCAGGGCGTGATCCGGGCACGAGTGGCGTTGCTGGACGGGGCCCGCCTGAATGTCGGCGTAACGGTATTTGTAGCGGTACGTACAAGTCGGCACGATGCCCGCTGGCTCGAGCAGTTTCATGCAACGGTGGCCACCATACCTGAGGTAGTCGAGCTTTATCGCATGTCGGGCGACACCGACTATTTGATGCGTGTGGTGGTACCTGATGTGGCGGCATACGATCAGGTTTACAAGCGCTTGATCCGGATGGCGGAACTCGCCGATGTCAGTTCCAGCTTCGCCATGGAACAGATTAAATACACAACCGCGCTTCCGCTGGATTATCTATCCGCCTGACAGTCCGGCTTTTAGGGCCTTTAGCGCTTCGACAGCCTGGCTAAAGCGGGAGTATGTCGCAATAATAATTTCTGTCTGTTCATGGTATTGCGGCCGACACAGGTGGCGGCTGCGTTTGCTGAATGACCCGCTGTGCGCTTGGCCGGGCGCCGGCGGCCATCACTTGGTTGCGGCTGGCGCCCGGCTCGTGTAAACAACTATTGGGCGACAATGCGCGCTTCGACGAAGAAGTAAAAGTCTCGGTCGACGCCGTGCTCATCCGTTGAGAGGCAAGGTACCGAGGGCCTCTCTATTATCTCGTCGTTTTCATCGGTTTCTTCTACAGTGATGCCAATATCAGGGTTGGAGGCGATGATGAAGAGCTCCCAGTTTCCCTGGGCGGGTTCGCCATAGAACGTGTAGCTGCCCAAGGTGTAGCTCTCGAACACGTCTAGGCCGTCGGCCTTGAAATGGTCGTTTGGAAGCTTAAGCAAGGAAACCGTTTTTGATGGCGACTTGGCTGCTATACCGAACGAGCCCAGGCACACTTCCTCGCCCGATAGACGGATCTGCAATTGGTCGACGATTTGGTCTTTGTCCCACGCAAACGTACCTAGCGAAGAGACTTTTTTATATGGAAAAGGTTCGCCATCGCGGGGGACGATACTGCCAAGTTCTTCGAGCTCGTCGGCATCCGGCGCAGTATTAAGGTGCCAATAGGCCATGGGCCGGAACTGGGGCATCTGCACATCTTGGGCGCGGCTCAGACCGGGGTTGGCTTTATATTCCAGGGCCAGGGCCACAGCCTTTTCCGTGTCCGGCACTCCAAACCCGTACCAGTCCGAGTGCTGGTGTCCGGCAGCGTTGGTTTGCCAGCCCAGGGTCATGGGGTAGGCTGTTGCGCCTTCGCGAATGTCTGCTGCTGTTCCCAGTTGGTCGATGGGCTTGTTGGCGGCAAGGTCGTATAAAGAGCCATAGCGCATGTTGCCGCCCTGCGGCGTATCGTTTATGTAGCCGGCATCCACCTTGCGAGCCGAGAGGCGAAGAATATCGCGCAGGTCGCGCCAAGTAAGTTCAGGGTTGGCGCTAAGGATCAGCGCAGCAACACCCGAAATGGTGGGCGTGGCAGCCGAGGTGCCGTTCATGTACGTGTAATCGCAGTTGGCATTGTCGGGTTTGCCGTCGCGCGCGGTTTGGCCGCGTTTGAAGGGCGGTGCCTGGGCGTCGGTGCGGCTGTAGCCTTTCATGCAGTTGCTTAGATCGGTGCTGTATATGGTGGGCCCGTCTTGCACGGGGTCGTCTCCGGGGCCTTCACCGTAATTGCCGTCGCCGCCGAACTCGCCGCCCATTCCTGTTACCCACACCACCGGCCCGGCGCTGCTGTAACTGCTCGCGCTTCCCTTGGCGTTCAGGGCGGCGACCGCGATGACGTTCGACTCAAGCATGGAGTAATCGTTCGATGGGTTGACACAATTGAAGAGGTTGCTGCCTTTGCCGCACAGGCCCGAGCTGAAGGAGTTTCCCGCAGCCTGGAAAAATGCCGCGCCTTTACCGTCGCGCAGTTTTTTCATACCCCGAATGGCCAAGGTTTGCCCTAAGGTGCCGGGCGCTTCGTAGGACTCGGCGTCCTCGTCGCTGCCATAGGATGCGTTGAAAACGTGGGCCTTGCTTGACCACGCGGCGCCGCCGTATGCCTCGACGAAATACATCTGGCCCTGAAGATAGTTTGCGGCGCCCAGATTGGCCAGGGGTGCAATGCCCATTATCCCTTTTCCGTTCTGGGCGGCGGCGATGACGCCGGCTGCGGCTGTGCCATGAGCTTCGTCAGGATCGGATGGAATCGGATAGGGGTCGTCGGTACTCGAAACGAAGTTCCATGACATGCTGAAGTCTGCATTGGGCAGCAGGTCTTCATTGTGCAGGTCGGCGCCGCTGTCGAGCACCAGCACGTTTACGCCCTGGCCCTTGATGCCCCGGCGATGAGCCGGTTCGACGTTAAGGTCGAGCCCGCCATTGAAGGTTTCCGGAAAGTCGTTGAAGTAGCTGTCTGCGTAATTAAGCGCCCACTGGAACGTGTACAGAGGCTCGGTTTCCCCTGTCTGACAGGCATACGCGCCTGTTTCCGTACATGCCGCCGTCGTGTCGCTCGAGCCGCTGTTGCCGCAAGCCGAGAGGGTTGCTGTGGTCAACAAAAGCAAGCTAAAACGCAGGGTGTTCTTATTCATGGCTGTTATCTAAGCGTGAGGTTGACGCCCGAAACGGCGCTAAGGCGCACGCACGGGCAGAGCCCGCGTGTGAGGCAGTTTGGGTGGGTTGGCGACAAGTGAGCGTGGCTGGCTCAAGCCCGGACCGGCGGGAGGAAGCTCATTGAGGAGTTTGCTGGTTGAACACCATTGGCAAAGCCGTCTTGGCGTGGGGCAAGGCGGCTTGCAATGCCTTCAATGCCTGGACCGCCTGGCCAAAGTCGGAGTATGTTGCGACCATGATGCCGGTTTGCTTGTGGTATTGAACCGAGACAGGACGCGGCTGCGTATGCTGGACGGTTTCCTGCGCGTCTGGTTCGGCTTCGGCGACCATGATCTGGTTGTGGCTAACGCCCACTATGCCGCGAGAGTTGACCAACCAGGTTGTATCGCCGTCGGTGTACGGCGACGGCATCACCTGAACCCGCATTTTGCCTATTTTGTATTCAACCAGTTCGCCCAGTTCGGAAATTTCGGCTTCGGAAAGCTTTTGGCCGGGGGCGAATCCGCCGGCCGCGTAGCTGGTTAACGCGAACAGCAGGCCGAACAGCCCCAAATAAGCTTGAATACTTTTTTTCATGTTTCAGATTCCTGATGTGTGTTGCGTCAGACACTTATTGTGCAATGATGCGTGCTTCGACGGCAAAGAAAAAGTCTCGTTCGCTGCCGTCGTCATTGAGTGAGGGGCAAGGTTCCGAGTCACGAAATATTATTGTGTCGCCAACGCGTTCCCGCACTGTAATCTGGGTGTCGGGGTTGGACGCGATGACAAAGAGCTTCCAATTTCCTTTGGCCGACTCATCATAGAAGGTATAGCTGCCCAGCGTATAGTCGTGGAATTCGTTCCAGGGGCCCCTGTTTTCTCCGATGCCTGCCTTGAAATGGTCTTCGGGAAGCTTCAGCAATGAAACTGTGCCAGAGGGGGATTCGGCGGCAATGCCCACCGACCCCAGGCAAACTTGTTCGCCGGACAGCCGAACCTGCAGTTGGTCGACGATTTGGTCTTCCCAGGCAAACGTGCCCAAAGCCGTTATGCGCTGATAAGGAAAAGGCAGGCCCTCGCGCAGATTAACGGTTTCGAGGGGGTCGTCGTCAGCGTCGGGCGGGTCATTCAAGTGCCAATAAGCCACCGGCCGGAAATCCGGAATCAAAACATCTTTGTCACGGCTGAGGCTTGGATTCTTTTTATATTCCAGTGCCAGCGCCACCACTTTTTCCGCATCGGGGACACCAAAACCATACCAGTCGGAGTATTCATGGCCTGCGGCATTGGTCTGCCAGCCGAGGTTCATCGGATAAACCGTTTCCCCATCGCGGATGTCGTCTGCGGAACCCATTTGATCAATGGGCTCGTTGCGAGTCAGGTCGTATAAAGAACCGTAGCGCTTGTCGCCGTAAGCGGGTTTCCCATTAAGGTAGCCGGCATCCACCTTGCGGGCGGATTGCCGCAGGATGTCGCGCATATCGCGCCAGGTAAGCGCTGGGTTGGCACTGAGTGCCAGCGTCGCTACACCTGTAATGGTGGGCGTTGCCGCTGAAGTGCCGTTCATGTAGTTGTAGTCGCAATTTGCATTGTCGGGCTCACCGTCGCGCTGGGATTGTCCGCGCAGAAACGGCGTTTCGGCATGAGTGTGGCTATACCCTTCTATGCACCCGCTTAGATCAGTGCTGAATATGGTGGGGCCCTCTTCATGAGGATCTGACGAAGCGCCCTCGCCGTACACGCCCATGTTGCCATATTCGCCGCCCATTCCTGATACCCACACCACGGCGCCGGCGCTGCTGTAGCTGCTTGCACCGCCCATGGTGTTGAGGGCGGCGACGGTGATTATATTGGGTTCAAGGTTTTTAGGATCGTTGGCTGGATTCGTACAGTCGTAGTAACTGGGCGTCACGCCGCACAAACCGGGATCAAACGAATTGCCCGCTGCTTTGACGAAGATGGCGCCTTTGCCATCACGCAGGTTCTTCATGCCTCGATAGGTTATGGTTCTGGCGTAGCTGCCGGAATCATAGTCCGGCGACTCGTACGATTGCGCCCATGTGTCAGCGGCATACGAAGCATTGAATACATGGGCTTTTTCCGACCACGGTGCTCCGCCATATGCTTCAATAAAATACGATTGGCCGCTTAGAAAGTTGGCGCCGCCCAAATTGGCCAAAGGCGCGATGCCCATGACTCCCTTCCCGTTTTGGGCCGCAGCGATAATTCCTGATACGGCGGTGCCGTGTGCATCGCCGTCGGTAGGGTAGGGGTCGTTCGAGTTCGAGACGAAATTCCAAGACATGGTCCAGTCAGCGTTGGCTTGCAGGTCTTCATTGTGCAGGTCGGTGCCCGAGTCGAGCACAAGGATGTTGACACCCTGGCCCTTGATGCCCTGCCTGTGGACAGGCTCGATGTTGAGGTCGAGGCCGCCGCTGAACGTTTCGGGAAAGTCTTTGAAATAGCTGTCAGCGTAATTAAGCGCCCATTGGAATGTATATAGAGGCTCGGTTTCCCCTGTCTGACAGGCATATGCACCAGTTTCCATACAGGCCGCTGCTGTGTCGCTTGAGCCGCTATTGCCGCAAGCGGCGAGCATTGCGACGACAAGCGGAAGCAATCCAAAACGCAAGGGGTTTTTAGTCATGGTATTTGAGCGTGAGGTTGATCATTTCGATGGCGCTTGTTACATGTGTGAATGGAGTAATGGGAGCGCACGGCAATGAAAATGTAATTGAACAATACTATAAGAAAAATAAACTAACAATAAGCTTTGTCCTCTGGTTTGAAAACACCCTGCGGCAATCCACACCAGTGGAACCGCCGCGGCACTTCGCACACCGCCGTCGCCCTCTTTGTCGCGTTATCATTTCAATGAGACCCAGTGCGTACAGCTCTCGCCGCGCTGGCTATGCACGCTTCCGTAATTCCCGAAAACAAGGCACCCGCATGGCTACTTCCGTTTATCCCGACACACAGCTCCTGATCGCCAATAAATGGGTGGGGGCCGCAAGCGGCAAAACCATTGATGTGCGCAACCCCGCCACTGGACAAACAATCGGTACAGTGGCTCACGCCGACATTAGTGACCTGGATCGCGCATTGGCCGCAGCCCAGAGCGGCTTTCAAATCTGGCGCGATGCTTCGGTGTATGAGCGCGCCGCCATCATGCGCCGAGCGGCCGCCTTGCTGCGCGAGCGCGCCGATGACATTGCTTGCGTGCTGACGCTCGAGAATGGCAAGCCCCTGGCCGAAGCCAAGGGCGAGGTCAACGCGGGCGCCGACATCATCGAGTGGTTCGCCGATGAGGGCCGTCGCGTCTATGGACGTATCGTGCCGGGGCGCAATGTCGCCGCTCAGCAGTGGGTTGTTAAAGAGCCGGTTGGGCCCGTTGCAGCCTTTACTCCGTGGAACTTTCCGATCAATCAGATCGTGCGCAAGCTGGGCGCCGCCCTGGCCACAGGGTGTTCATTTCTATGCAAGGCGCCTGAAGAAACGCCCGCATCTCCGGCGGCCTTGCTCAACTGCTTTGTGGATGCCGGCATTCCGCCCGGGGTTGTGGGATTGGTGTTTGGCGACCCGGCCGAGATTTCAAGTTACCTGATCCCCCATCCCGTAATTCGCAAGGTTACGTTCACAGGCTCCACACAGGTGGGGAAGCAATTGGCCGCCTTGGCTGGGCAGCACATGAAACGCGTGACCATGGAGCTGGGTGGGCACGCGCCTGTCATCGTTGCTGAAGATGCCGACATTGATCTGGCCATAAAGGTTGCCGCAGGCTCCAAGTTTCGCAACGCTGGCCAGGTGTGCATTTCTCCCACCCGCTTTCTGGTTCACCGAAGTGTGGCCGAAGCGTTTACCCATGGTTTGGCCCAGTATGCGCAGTCGCTCAAACTGGGCGACGGTCTATCGGCCGATACCACCATGGGGCCTCTTGCAAACCCCCGCCGGGTCACGGCCATGCAGAGCATGGTTGCCGATGCGCGGCAACATGGCGCCCGCATTCTTACCGGGGGCGAGAAAGTGGGCGATGAAGGCAACTTCTTTGCGCCCACCATCATCAGCGATCTTCCGCTGGAGGCCAGCCTGTTCAACCAAGAACCGTTTGGCCCGATCGCCGGCGTACGTGTGTTCGATCAGTTGGAAGAGGCCGTCGCCGAAGCCAATCGCCTGCCGTATGGCCTGGCCGCTTATGCATTTACGCGCTCGTTCAAGAATGTGAAGCTGCTTTCCGACCGCGTCGAGACCGGCATGTTGTGGATCAACCAGCCTTCCACACCCTCGGCTGAGCTACCTTTTGGCGGTGTCAAAGATTCGGGCTATGGCACGGAAGGCGGGCCCGAGGCGCTTGAGGCGTATCTCAATACGAAGGCGGTTTCGGTGGTGGGATGACTCGCTTCCGGAATAACGGAACACTGTCCCTGTGCCGTGCCCTATGTTATAAATATTAAAAAAAGAAACTCTAAGTAACATTGGTGCTGTTTGTGCCCGGTTGTGGGCCGCTTGCAGCGCACTTTCTAAAGTCAAAGTCATTCAGCTTTTCGCAGTTCGTTGAGTTATATCGGGCGATGTCGGTTGCGGCATCGCCAGCGGTTGTCCGGTTGTCCAACTTCAAAGGACGGAACAAATGGAACCCCAGATTCAACAGGCGACAGAAAATAGCGTTTCTCAATCACCCAAGCTGCGTGTTGGCCTTGCGCTGGCGCTGACACTTGTCTTGTCGGGGTGCATTTTCGAGAGCAGCGGCTCTTCCGGCGGAGACAGCCCAACGCCACCGCCGCCGCCTCCCCCTCCTCCGGACGCCGTTATCGGATGCAAGGATTACAACTTCAACGACGTAGAAGTTCAGCCCAAAACCGTTACTGTTCACAATAATTCCGACAGGCGCCTATACCCGGTGCTGGCAACCAGCACAAACGAGGTCAACCAATGGCTTCAAGGTTGCTTCCGCACGGCAGATCTTCATCCGACAGAGCGTGTCTACAAGCTGTACGTGAACGAAGGCGAAGGCCTGCCTCCCAATTCGTCGGTGACAATCACGCTTCCTTTGTATAGCCGGCTTGCAGAAGAAAGCTACATCACATGGTGGAACGGCGGCCGAGTGGTGCTGGCTGATAAAGACGACCGGTTGCGCAACCCTGACGATAAAGAAGTAATAGATCCAGTTGGACTAAGCTGCCGCGGCGAAAACACGGCATGCGCTTTAACCACGTATTCCAGCAACGAGCAGTTTCATGAGAATGTCTTTGCGCAGCTATCCGAGTACACCTTCGGTGATTCGGTTGAAGTTGCCGGGCAACAGGTTCGTCTCTTGAAACCCGAGAACGTGGGATACAACATCTCGTATGTAGACCACGTATACATGCCCGTTGCCATCGGGCCAAAAAGCAACCCTTACATCGGGTATAGCGGCTCGGTACAGACCTTGCCCGAGTTCCAAACGCACTTGACGAACTTTCTGGCATCCGGCTCGGTTGGAGAGGGATGGCCGGTTTACAACCTGGGCGACACCGACCATTTGAAGTTGCCCGGCGGCTACAATATTTTTGCGCAGCGCGGCGGCTATTTGATCGACGACAACGGTGTGCCGGTCAAGGTCCCCGGCTTTCCTCCGCCTGTCCTGACCGTTCTGAGGTGCCTCGAGGAAAACTGTACTGACGACGAAAAGAAAGCCGGCGATGGAACAAACGGCCTACGCTTTGAGCAGGCCGTTCAGCGGATGCAGAACTTGTGGGGTTCTTGCGTGGATTGGGGCGCCGAAGATATCAGCAAGTATGTAACCAGCACCATATCCTGCGATCAAACCTTGAAAGACCGGATGCAGGCGGTGACCGATTTCTTCGCTCAAAACCATGCAAACTACCTCGCTATGTACGGCAGGGGTGAATGCGAGGGAAACACCCCGCAGAAACCCAAGTTCAACTACTGGGAGGCCCTGGTACATGTCTATGGCTGGGTACCGTTCAACGAAGGTTGCGGGGCGGCGGCCAACCCCCTGGTTGCAACGCAGATTCCGAACTGGGATCACGCCGAAATCCAGTCCATGTACATACACAACCTGCAATACAACCACCTGGCCGAAGCCAAGAACGACCCCAATCTGCTGTTCAACCCGTATGTGCAATTAATCCACGACAGCCTCAAGATGAACGCTTACGCATTCTCGGTGGATGACGCAGTCGGCTTCATGAGCGAACTGGGCTCGGGGCTGAACTTCGTCGTAGGCGGGGAAAAAGGTCTCGAAAACCCGCAACAGTTCAGCTATGCAGACGGCTTTTCGGTAGCCATTGGCGTAGACTCCGATATGGCCGGCCGGCCGACCACGCCGATCATCAAGAAATATGGCGTGTGTGTAATCGGTAACGGTCAGAACTGCGACCAGATCGAGCAAGACGTGATCATGCCCACCAACAACCTGATTGCGGGGTTCAGGGTGGGCACGGTAGCCGGCTACCCGATCAAGGTGCGTTTTACCGACATGGACGACAATGTGTATACCTTCGAGGTCGAGCGCAAGTTCACAGAGTGCCCGGTGGATACGCCCTTTGAGACATGCAACGAAAACAATAAAGATGTCTTGAACAAAGCGAAGTGCACTGTTGTTGACACCAATGGCGCAACTCATCCCAAATCGACCAATTGGTGCGATACCGCCAACCCCAACCAGGCCAAGGACGAGAAAGCCCAGCACCTTACCAAGAACTACATAAGCTTTGGCGTGCCGGTTAACTATCTGCCTTAGCAGCTTTCGTTAGAACTGGTTTAGCAAGTGGACACGCCGCATGGCGGTGTCCACTTGTTTGTTTAACCCGCCGGCAGCCTGATTGCTGCGCTACGGCGCATATTTTCACCCCTTCAGATTAGTATTTTTCCGGTGACTGGCGCAGGGCCATGGCGCCTGCACATAACCGCTTAGTTATTGCCGTGCTAGGCCTATTTCATTGGACGATGAGGGTCGAGAAGTAATGAAATAGGGCCACGATATGAATCTCAGGCAATCGCCTATATGCAAAGGAGAAAAGCGATGCTCGGCACCGCCATGCTACAGAACGGGGAAGGCTATCTGGCAAGTCTCGATGATGGTCGTTGCATTTATCTGGATGGTCAGCGTATTGACAACGCTGCGGAACACCCCGCCTTCAAGAACGCTGCGATGACGGTTGCAGGCCTGTACGATATGCAAAGCCAGAATCAGGAGTTGATGACATTTGCTTCGCCCGTCAGCGACAAGCGGGTGGCGCTGCATTGGAAAATGCCCACATCCAATGATGACCTGGTGCAGCGGCGGGCCGCCATGACCGCCTGGAGCCGCTATACCTGTGGGTTTTTCGGGCGTTCACCCGACCACATTCCATCCGCCCTATGCGGCATGCTTATGGCGGCGGATAGATTTCGCGAGCATGACCCCAAGCGGGCGGATGCGCTCAAGCAGTACATGGAATACGCGCGAGAGCGCAACTTGTATTTGACATACAGCATCGTCAACCCGCAGTCCAATCAGTCCAAGAGTCCCAGCGAGCAGGGCGGGGACAGCTATCCGGCCTGCCGTGTCGTGGATGAGGACAGCGAGGGCATTACGGTCGATGGGGCAAAAATGCTTGCCACAGGGGCAGTGCTTGCGCACGAGGTTTTTACGGCCAATATCCAGCCGCTCAAGCCGGGCGACGAACAATATGCCGTGTCATTCGCCATGCCTTTGAATGCGCCCGGAATCAAGATCATGTCGCGCAAGTCGTATGAGCAGCACGCACAATCCGAGTTCGATAATCCCCTGTCCTCAAAATTTGATGAAAACGACGCCGTCATTTATTTTGATCATGTCAAGGTGCCGTGGGACCGGGTCTTCGTCTATAAGGATGTCGCGATGGCCGGAGCCCAGTTTCGTGACACCTGGGCGGCGCCTATGCAGAATCACCATTCGCAGATCCGATTGATGGTAAAGCTGCAATTCCTGCTGGGTATTGCGCGAAAGGTGGCGGAAACCAACGGAGTGCTTGAATTTCCCCAGGTTCGTGAACAGTTGGGTCGCATGGCGGCCTACGCATCCATGGTTGAATGTTTCACGCACAGCATGGAAGTAACGGGTGAAAAAGTCGGGTCCTATTACGCACCCAACAGGCATCAGATGTTTGCAGCCACCTGCGTGACTCAGGAACTGTATCCACAGTTCATCAGCTTGATCCGAGAGCTGTCCGGAGGGGGCATGATCATGTTGCCGTCGTCGGCCATGGACTTCGAGAATGAGGAGGTTCGCGGTTATATCGGCAAGACGCAGCGTTCACCGGTTACAGACTCCTACGGCCGGATCAAGATGATGAAGCTCGCCTGGGATGCGGTGGGGTCGGAGTTTGCCTCACGCCACGTGCAGTACGAAATGTTCTATGCCGGCGCGCAGGTCTTTCAACGAGGAAATATGTTCCGCACCTATGACTGGAACTCGGCCACCGGCATGGTGGACGGGCTAATGAGCCAGTACGACTTGCCTGAGGTGTTGAGGCCTTGACGTCTGGCTAAGCCATGACGGATCGAGTTAAAAACAGCGGATGTGGCCGCTGTTTTTAACTTGTCGCGCCTGCCCGCCCTGTAGTTGCTCAGCGTAGGCTGATGCTCGGCTCAAGAGGCGGGCTCGTGATTTTCGAAAATGTTCGCCGCTACATCTTCGAGTTGAGAGACGAATTGCTGTGCCGCGACGGGTAGGCCCGGGTTGGTCGCCCACGCGATGCCTATAGGAGCGGTAAGCACGGGAATCTCCAGCGCCAGTGTATTGATGCCGGCAACATGGAAGTAGTGCTCGGCGAGATGACGTGAATAGAAACTGACCGCGCCCATTTCGCATATCAGCGTATTGGAAGCCGCCATGGAGCCCGATTCTATGGCATCGGCGGTGATCTCGACGTCCAGCTTATCCATGACCGCCTCAAAGTGCTCGCGGAAATAGGAGCCCGCAGGCGGAATTACCATTGGATATCCGGCTAGATCGGCCGGGGAAATACTGGCTTGTTCCAGCAAAGGATGGTCCGCGCCGCATACGGCAACGATAGCTTCTCCCTGATGCAGTGAGTGGTACTGCATGCCTTGCCTGACCGTGGGCGGAAGGGTGCCGACAATCAGGTCGAGCTTGT
The DNA here is from genome assembly GCF_044464525.1 of Pusillimonas sp. NCBI lineage: Bacteria > Pseudomonadati > Pseudomonadota > Betaproteobacteria > Burkholderiales > Alcaligenaceae > Pusillimonas > Pusillimonas sp. The sequence continues at coordinate 25,727 of NZ_JBIQLE010000018.1, read as the reverse complement.
TCTCTCGCATGAGGCTCATCAGGCTTTCTGAGTTGCCCTCGTGGAGGGCAACCACGGCGTCGGCGGCAGTCCGCTTGAAAGCGATGACCGCCCGGGGCACCAGCACAGGAGCGGCCGCCGGCAGCATTCCAATGCGGACGCTGCCGGCGGTTCCCGCCAGCAGGTGCTTGAGTTCATTACGAGTCATGTCCAGTTCGCGCAGCATCGAGCGCGAAAGCCGAATGAGGCATTCCCCATATGGCGTGGGAATCAGACCTTTTGGATCTCTTTCGAAGAGCTTGACTTCCAGTCCTCGCTCGAGCTCGGTGATCGCCTTGGAGATAGCGGGTTGCGTCACATTCATGTATTGGGCGACGCGCCCGACGTGGCGTGTCTCGTCTAGGGCGACAAGAAGCTGAAAGTGGCGCGGTTTCAGGTTTGCGCGGATGTACCAATCCAGACGGGCCATGAATAACGGTATTAGAGAAGATATTACGGAAAGGTTATATCACGCAGTTTTATTTTCATTGGATCGACCCCCCGATCCTCTGCCATAGTACAACCCGAAATCAAAGAACCTGGGCCGGTGGGAGAGGCTGGATTATGCCAATGAATGCTGCCAGACACGTGCAAAACGTGCTTTTCATTATGAGCGATCAATTGCGTTGGGATTATCTTTCCTGTTATGGAAGTTCAATTATGCACACGCCCAATATCGATCAATTGGCCGCGCGTGGAGTGCGCTTCGACGCGGCATATGTGCAGTCGGCGTCCTGTGTTCCATCGCGCATGTCTTATTATACCGGCCGTTATGTCACCAGCCACGGCGCGACATGGAACTACGTTCCGCTTTCTATTGTTGAAAATACCCTTGGTGATCATTTACGCAGCGCGGGTCTCGAGGCAACTGTAGCGGGCAAGACCCATGTCATTCCAGATCAGTTGGGATTGCGGCGGTTCAATATCCCGGTGCAGTCCGAACTGGGTAAATACTACCGGGTTGGTGGCTTTGACGAGCTCGACCGGTACGACGGCCATGCGCGTCCCGGCGTGGAAAGCGGATACGCCGATTACCTGCGCGGCAAGGGCTATGACAGCGAGGATCCCTGGACGGAATTCGTAATCGGTGCTTCAGATGACGATGGGCGATTCGCGGACGGATGGCTGCTGCGCAATGCTCATCTGCCTGCGCGGGTGGATAAGGCGCACTCTGAGACGGCTTATATGACGGACCGCGCTATCGATTTCATTCGCCAGAAGGCAGAGGCACCCTGGGTGCTGCATCTTTCATACATTAAGCCGCATTGGCCCTTGATGGCGCCCGCGCCGTACCACGAGATGTACAGAGGGAAGGATATCGGTCCCATCATTGGTGCGCAGGACACACAAGACGTTCACCCGGTGGTTGAGGCCTACCGCAACGCCCATGAAGATTGCTTGAGCTTTGGCAGAAAAGAGGTGGTCGAGCATGTCAGGCCTACTTACATGGGACTCGTCAAAGAGCTCGATGATCACATTGGTCGCCTGATGACGGAGCTGGATTCCATGGGCCGTCTGCAAGACACCCTGATCATTTTTTGCGCTGATCATGGCGATATGCTGGGAGACCACGGCCTGGGCGAAAAAGAGTTGTTCTACGAGGCTGCCGTAAAGACCCCGTTGATTGTCTATGATCCGCGCCCGGGCGCAAACTCCACGCGGGGCGCCGCATGCGGCCATCTAGTGGAATCCATTGACGTGATCCCCACGATTCTTGACGCCTTGGGAAGGGAGATCCCCGAACATGTGCTTGAAGGAAGGTCGCTCATGCCACTTGTCCACGGAGAGGTGATGGAAAACTGGCGGGACGCCGTCTTTGCTGAGTTGGACTATTCCTTTCGTGATGCCCGTCGCTATCTGAAAAGAGAAGTGGACGAGTGCTACGCCTGGATGGTGCGCGACCATGAATGGAAATACGTGCACTACATGGGTTATAGGCCGCAGTTGTTCGACATGCGCGATGATCCCGACGAACTTGTCGACTTGGGAGCCGATCCCGCACACGAGCAGACTCGCCATCTGATGAAAGCCAAGCTGTTTGAGTGGCTGTTGACAAGAAAACGTCGTACCACAGTGGATCATCAGACTGTGGAGCGGCAAACCGAAGGCTGGAAACAAGTCGATATGAAGATCGGGGTTTGGTGATCCGGCAATCAACTTTTTACACACGCTAATAATTTGGCAAGCGCTCCTCATCGAATTCACGGTGAGAGGACGTTATTACAAGGAGAGAGACGTCATGTTTTTGAAATGGATCAGTAAGGCTGCGCGAGTGTCCTGCGCCGCGTTGGTAGGCATCTTGGTGAGCGCAGGCGCCCAGGCGGCCGCGAAGGAACAACTCAAGATGGCCGTCGTTCCCGCTGCGGGTGTCCTGCCGGTGTATGTGGCGGATAAAAAAGGCTACTTTCAAGACGAGGGCCTGGAATTTGAAATGCTTCCTATCAACAGTGGTCCGGGGGCGGCGACGGCGGTGGTTAGCGGTAGTGCCGATATGGGGTATGGAGGGGCGCTGCCGATCATCGCCGCGCGAGCGCAGGGCATTCCGTTCAAGATTGTCCTTGGCGGCTATGCCGATCAGCAAGGCGTCTATGCTGATACCGTCATGCTTGCAAGCAAGAAATCGGGTATCGAGCGCATCGAAGACCTAAACGGAAAAACCATAGCCATCAATAACGCGGGTGGGATTTCGGATTTGCAGGTGCGCATCAAGCTGCATCGCGCGGGCATATCGGCCGATGAAGTCAAGATCCTGGCCGTGCCCTTTCCGCAGATGCCGGCGGCGCTTGAGTTGGGCAACGCGGACGTGGTCAGTACCGTGGCGCCTTTTAGCACGACCATTCTCATGAAGGATCTTGGCAAGGTCATCGCCGAAGGCTACGTACAAGAAGAAGATCTCGCCAAGCCCGTACCCGTTGCCGGCTTTTATGCGACCGAGTCCTGGGTGGCAAAGCACCCTGGCACATTGGCCAAGGTACGCAGGGCCATAGATCGCGCCAATCAGTTGATCAAGGAAGATCCGGCTGAGGCCAAAAAGATTCTTAAGGCTCAAATGCGCTTGCAGGATGATCTATTGGAAGCTATTGATATCCCGCCGTATGACACGCGTATCGACGCGAACGGTGTACAGGCGATCATGGATGCGGCGCATCTGGTCAAGATTCTCGCGAAACCGATGACGGCTGACGAAGTACTGATCGATGACGCCGTTGCGGCGAACTAAAGGGTTGCGAGTCAATGTCCAGTACTTTACTTTCCGTCCGAAGCATCGCCAAGTCTTTTGGGAGCGTTCAGTCAAGGGTGCCGATTATCAAATCGGTGTCATTCGACGCTCAGCAAGGGGATTTCATTTCCATAGTGGGGCCCTCGGGTTGCGGTAAAACCACTTTGCTCATGTGCTTGACTGGTCTGCTCAACGTCGATGGCGGTGAACTGAGATTTGCGGATCAGAAGGTCACCGAGCCGCCTCCAGGGGTGTCGGTGGTTTTTCAGGATTACAGCCGTTCGCTGCTGCCCTGGAAAAGTTGCTTTGATAATGTGCTGTTTGGTATGAGGCGCATTACCGATATGAGCATGCGAGAAAAACAGGATTGGGCCCGCGAACTGATAAAAAGCGTGGGTCTTGAGGGATTCGAGTCCAACTATCCGTGGCAGATGTCGGGTGGAATGCAGCAGCGTGTGGCCATTGCCAGGGGACTGGCGGCGCGGTCCCGGTTATTGCTCCTGGACGAGCCGCTGGCGGCGGTCGACGCCCAAACCCGGGCCGAGATGCAGGATCTGTTGCTTGAACTTGCCCAGAAGTACAAACAGACCTGCATTCTGGTGACGCACGACGTGGACGAAGCCGTTTACATGGCCACCCGCATCATTGTGTTGTCCAAACGGCCAACCACCGTTGTGGAGGACTTTGACGTGGTTCTTCCACCCGTGCGCGATCAGCTTACGACGCGGGAGCACCCTGATTTCCTGGCCCTGCGGCATAAGGTGATCACCCTCATCCGTAATACCGGTGCGCCCGCGCCGGGGCCTGAGCCGTTGCACTGACGGAGCCGGAGATGAGGAAACTGTTCAGTCTTATTCTTTTTGCGGTGGCGTGGCAACTGGTAACGATGAGCGGCGTCGTATCTCAGACTTATCTGCCGTCGGTCGATTCCATACTGCGCGCGGGATGGGAAATGACGCTTAGCGGCGAGTTGGTGGACGCCGAGATACATACTCTCACAAGAGCGTTGCTGGGCGGAGTTTTGAGCGTTGCTCTGGGATTGGTCATGGCTTTATTCGCCGCGCGTATACCCGTCTTGGCCCGCATGTGGGCCCCCCTGGTCGAGATCATCCGCTCTATTCCTCCGGCGGCCATTGTGCCATTGGGCATTTTCGCACTGGGTTTGACGCCCACCCTATTTATCGGGGTGGTGGTATTTGCCGGGTTTTCCACAGTCTATATTCCGGCATTGCGTGCGCTCAGCAATACTGAGCCGATCCAGGTGTATATGGCCCGAACGCTCGGCTATGGGCCGGTTGAGACTTTGCTGCGGGTTCGTCTGCCTGCCGCCTGGCCGGAAATATTCACAGGCATTCGCGTGACGGCCGGCATGGCACTTATAGCCGCTGTCGCGTCGGAGATGCTGGCCGGCAAGGATGGATTGGGTTTTCTGCTGTTCGACACGGCGTTCTCGCTACGCACCAGCGAAATGTTCGCCGCTATGCTGGTTGCGGCATTGAACGGCATTCTTCTCAATCAGATCGTCATGTGGCTGCGTCGTCCCTTCGCCGGTTGGCAGGACGCTTTGAGTAAGTTGGGGAACTTGTAATGGGACATGTAAAGCAGTTATGCAGCCGTCATGCACCCGGCTTTCTTTTTCTGATTGCGCTGGCTGCGTTATGGGAATTCGCCGCACAGCGAGCCAATTCGGCAAGCTTTCCAGGGGCGCTGCAGGTGCTTATTGCGCTGGCGCATCATGGTACGGATTTAGTGTCGGAGATGGCTACGAGCCTCTGGCGCGCGGCCGTAGGTTTGTTGCTGGGCATTGTCACCATGCTCCCATTGGGAATCCTGATTGGGCGTATCAAGCTCCTCAGCGACTTATTCGAGCCCATCTTTGATTTCCTGCGTCCGTTGCCGGCATTGGCTATCGTGCCGTTGGCAATGATCGTGGCCGGAGTGGGCAGCACGGCGAAAATTCTGGTGATTTATTACAGCGTGTGTTTCCCGATCGCCCTGAGTACGATCGACGCGGTCAAAAGCGCACACCCCATGTTGTCCAATGTCGCGCGCAGCCTTCGACTTAGCCGCCGCGAAACCATGTGGGAAATCGACTTGCCCGAGGCCTTGCCAAAAATCATGGTGGGCATCCGGATCGCGGTCGCCATGGCCATTCTGGTAAGTGTCAGTGCTGAAATGCTCTTGTCCACGGATGGGATCGGCTACTACATCGTGCGCTCGCAACAGCAGTTTCAAATTGCCCTGGGCCTGGCGGCTATCGTCGTAATCGCCGTCACGGCGCTTATTGTAAATGGGATGTTCAGGTGGAGTGAAGAACGTTTGCTCTCGTGGCACTACATGCGCCAGGCGGCCGCGAGCAAGCATTAGCAATATCGTATTTTTCAGGAGACAATGAAATGGCATTTTTGCGCAACGCATGGTATGTGGCCATGTGGTCCGAGAATCTCGGGCAGGGAAGGCTTGAATCGAAGGTGATTTTGAATGAGCCCGTGGTGTTCTTCCGGCAGGAAGACGGCGAGGCAGTGGCAATGGCGGACCGCTGTCCTCATCGGTTTGCTCCATTGAGCATGGGAAGCCTTTGCGGCGATCGCTTACGTTGCAGCTATCATGGCTTGGAGTTCGATGCGAGCGGAGAATGTATCCATAACCCGCATGACTCCAAGAAGACGCCTGCGGCCATGAAGGTCGCTACGTATTCGGTCATTGAGCGCCACTCCATCGTCTGGATATGGATGGGAGACCAGGCTGCTGATCCCGATCTGATTCCCGATTTAAGCGTGCTGGCCACCAGCCCGCCAGAACATACCAGCCCCAGGGACTATATCAAGATCAATGCGAGCTATGAGCTGATTGTTTATAATCTGCTTGACTTGAGCCATGTTCCGTTTTTGCATGGCGGCGTTTTGGGCAACGCCGACATGATCCGTGCTGATACCTCTACCGAGCAAGCGGAACGCAGCCTTACTGCTCAACGCTCCATGCCCAACATCAGGATATCCCGTTTCCACCAACTGTTGTTGGGCATCACCGAAGAGGTCGCCTCCGATTCCAGCGAGTTGACCAGAAGATACCAGGCTCAGTTGCACAATAAAGAAGGCCGTGGCGATGCGTGGGCCGATATGACGTGGCACGCTCCCTCATGCTTGATGAATGACAGCGGCGTTTGCCCTCCGGGGGAGCCCCGCTCGCAGGGAACGGGTGCTTTGGGTGCGCACCTGCTGACGCCGGAAACAGATACCACGACACATTACTTCTTCTGTGCCGTTCGCAACAATCCAGTACCGCTCTCGCCTGAAGAGGAAGTCAGCTTCAGGGCGCAATTGGGCGATTTGAGGCGCATTGCGTTTGACGAACAGGACAGGCCTATACTCGAGGGCCAGCAACGTAACCTGGATCTGGCAGGTGGAAATGATTCCCTCAAGCCAGTACTGCTGCCCATTGACTCAAGCGCCGTGCGATGCCAGCGCATACTTGAACAATTGATTCACGAGGAAAGCCAGCCTGGTTGAGTTAAAAGGCGGATAATGCAACAGTTTCGCGACGTCCTGGAAGGGCGTCAAATCACCGTCTATTTTTGTGCGGTCGCGCTGGCAGGCGCGGCCGCATTGTTGTTTCCGCAGACCGCACGCCTAGAGGCCTTCATCAATCCGGCTTTGGCCTTGATGCTGTATGCCACCTTTTTGCAGGTGCCCATGGCTGAACTGGGGCGTGCTTTTGGCCGGCTGCGGTTTATGGCGGCGCTGCTGGCCGCCAACTTCGTGGTCATCCCCTTGCTCGTGGCGGGGCTGGTGCAGTTTTTGCCGGCCGACCCCATGCTGCGGCTGGGTGTCTTGCTGGTGCTGATGGCGCCGTGCATAGATTATGTGATCACATTCGCCCACCTGGGGCGGGCCGACGCCCGTATGCTTCTGGCAGCGACCCCGGCTTTGCTTGTCGCCCAGATGTTGCTGCTGCCGGTCTATCTTGGTGTGATGCTGGGCGACCAGGCACGCGGGCTGGTCCAGATACAGCCTTTCGTAAATGTCTTCGTGTGGCTGATTCTTGTCCCCTTATTGCTTGCCGCGCTGACGCAGAAGTGGGCGGGCGCCAAAGCATCGCGGGCGGGTCTTGCCCAGGGGCTTGGGCTTTTGCCTGTGCCGGCGACGGCGCTGGTGCTTTTCGTGGTGGTGGCAGCCGTGGTCCCGCGGCTGGGTTCCGCCATGTCTTCTGTGTTGCCGGTTATCCCGATATATGTGGCCTTTGCAGCCGTAGCACCCCTGATTGGGTGGGGTGTGGCCCGCTTGTTTGGCATTGAGGTACGCGCCGGCCGCGCCATCGCATTCAGTACGGGCACGCGCAACTCATTGGTGGTTCTGCCGCTGGCTTTTGCCGTGCCCGGTGCACTTCCCATACTGCCCGCCATCATCGTGGCCCAGACGCTTGTTGAGCTGCTGGCCGAGCTGGTTTACGTGCGCTTGATCGCAAGGCTGGGGCGCGAATAAGAATACAGACCCTTGGCCGACCTGGCGCCCGCACGGTTGCGCAAAGCTCGGGGCATGTGCGAGATGAATCGGCGCTGACACTGCCGTTCCGTGTCTAGCCAGGCCGTTGCGCTCCCATGAACTTGTATATCGCAGGTTTCAACGCCAGCGCCAGGCCCACGCCCCGCAGACCGTTGAAGATCAGGAACGACAGCCATAAGCCGTGATTCCCCATCACTGGAAGCAAAATCAACGATAGGGCCAGGAAGGCGATGGAGCACGCCACCATGATAAGCATCAGGGGGCGGGTTCTAGTCGCCCCCATGAAAACGCCGTCGTACAGATAGGCGGGCATCGATACCAAAGGTGCGAGTACGGCCCAGATCAAGAAGGTATCGGCAAGGTGCGCGATGTCTGTCTGATCGGTCAGCAAGCGGATCAATTCTGATCCGGCCACGCTATAGACTAATACATAGAGCAAAGAGCCGACCAGGCCCCAGACCATGCAAACGCGGATGACGCGGGCCAGCCTGGCCTTGTTGCGTTGTCCCACGGCCGAGCCGCTAAGGGTTTCCGCAGCGTGCGCGAAGCCGTCCAGCCCGTATGAGGTGAAGCTTAGAAAGTTCAGCAGGATGGCGTTGGCGGCCAGCAGGGCGTCGCCTTGTCTGGCGCCAAGGTGGGTGAACCATGCCATCGTAGCCAGAAGGCAGGCAGTGCGTACAAAAATATGGCTGTTGATCTGTATCAGCCGGCGCAACGCCGTGGGCTCCAGAATTTCAGCCCATCGCGTGGTCTTGATCTGCGACCGGTATGTGCGCCACAACAGCACGGCGCCAACCGCCGCGCCACTGAAATCGGCCACCGCTGTGGCCCGTCCGATGCCGCTTACGCCCCAATCGAGGCCATAGACGAAGCTGAACACTGCCGCCAGGTTGACCACGTTAATGAGTATCTGAATTGCAAGCGCCACGCGTACCCGTTGGCAGCCCAGCAGCCAGCCCAGGATGACGTAGTTGGTAAGCGTAAGCGGCGCCGACCATACCCGACCGTAGGCATATAATCGCGCTTGCTCGGCGGCCTCTTGCGAGGCGCCCAGCAAGGCCAGGCCCCCTTCGATAAGGGGCTGCTGCAATAGCAGTATCGACAATCCGATGGCCCAGGCGATAAGCACACCTCGCCCTACGGTCAGCACAACCGCCCCGGGGTTGCCGGCGCCGAAATACTGCGCCACCACCCCGGTTGTGCCCATGCGCAAAAAGCCAAATACCCAAAACAGCAAGTTGAAGAACAGGCTGCCCAGCGCTACGCCTGCCAGGTGGTGGGCGCCGGGCAGATGGCCGGCCACCGCCGTGTCGACGGCCGACATCAGAGGCTGGGTCAGGTTGGCCAGGATGATGGGAATGGCAAGAAACAATACCTGCCGGTAGCCAATGGGTTTGGAGGCGGAATGGTTCATGCAGCCAGAATCAATACGACCGCGTACATGACAACGCCCCCGCAAACCGGCCAGCTTAGTGATTTGGTTCTATACCAGATGTACAAGGTAAGCGCGATGCCGCACAGGGTGGCCAGCCAGGCCCCCGTGGTGTCGGAGGAAGGCGCCAAAGACACGCCGAACATGGCAGAGATCATGGCCGGCCCCAGAACAATAAGCCAGGCGGGCACGCCGTCGGAAGCGTCCCGGCGGTTCTGCCGGGACAGCCGCCGCTGCATCCACACATAAGGCAGGGCGCGCATCAGAAACGTTCCGATGGCGATGACGATGACGGAGACCCAGAGTTCAGTGGCCATGAAACCCGCCTTTGAAGTTTTTATTGTTTCTCATCGCATAAAAAACAAGTGTGCCGCATGCCGCGGCCAATGGGATCGCGGCGTTCGTCCACCCATTAAGCTGAAGCAGGAACGCTGCAAGAATGGTGGCGCCCAGCGTGGCGGCCCAGATTTTGGATGTAAAGCGCGGCGCCAGCAACACAACGAACAGAGCCGGCAAAGCAAAGGACATCGCTTCGCCAAGCAAAGGCCAGCGTGCAGTAAGTTCCGCCCCCGCCAGGGCTCCCAATGCCGTGCCCGCGACCCAACTGAACCAAGCCAGCAGCGAAGCACCGGCGAACCAACCCAGACGCTGCTCGGCGGGCAACTGCGGCAGACGGGTATGGGCCAGGGCGAAGACCTGGTCCGTCAACCCGTGCATCACCCACGGCCACCAACGGCTTGGCGGCAGCCAGGGCGCCAGATTGGGCCCGTACACCATGTGGCGTGCATTGATCAGAAGCGTCATCAGCGTAACCAGCCACAGAGGTGCTCCTGACGCCGCCATGGCGACGAACAGGAATTGCGAGGTTCCGGCATAGATCAAGAAGGAAATGGCCACAGCTTCCCAGGCGCTAAACCCCGCTTGTATGGCGATCAGCCCGAAGGAGATCGCTATGGGTATATAACCACCAAAGAGGGGAATGGCTTCACGCGCTCCCGCGCGCCACGGACGCTTCTTGGATATTGCTTGCCGGGAATTCATGTCGCTTCGGGCCCAGGGCTTTATTGCTCGGAAAGCAGCGGACACACTTCGGCGCGAGTCTGGCGGACCAGCGAACAGGCGTCAACGCTAATACGGGCTCAATGATACATCGCGGCGGACTTTTAACGCCTTGCGAATGGTGTTCAGCACTTCATCAACATTGGTGCTGTCGATCAGCATGGTGGAAATGGCCAGGCGGCTTTCGGACGGCGCAGACGGCAGGCAGTGCGCCAGCATCTGGTCCAATCGCCTTGCCGGTAGGGGCACGCAGAAGGGTGGAATATTTGTCTGGGTTCGACCGGTCTGACAACGCCTCGATGAGCGTGCCGCAAAAACCGCCGTCTGCCGCGGGCAATGTTTGCCAGATGGCGATGAACAGACGGCCGGATTCGTGACCTGTATATTATAAAATCGAACGACGTTTGTTATTGATGCGGCCGGTTCGACATCCCTTATGTCCGCGAGGAGACTATTGATGATTAAAGCTGATGTGCGCACACAAACCTTGAACCCCGCTAAGCTGGCGGTGTTGTTCAAGAAGCAGTTTGAGCTCTGCAACGTAAAACAGGAAGAAACCATCGCCATCGTCAGCGACCTGGGCACCCGCACAGAGTATATCGAAGCGGCGTTCGCCGCGGCCGACATGCTGGGAGCAGACATCTATGAGCTGAAAGTGAACATGATTCCTGGCTGGACAAAGGTGGGCGTGCCGACTATTGGCCAATGCAAGGGAACACTAGAGGCCCTGAAAGCCGCCGACATGATCCTGATCTTCCATGTGCCGCTCTTTGCATCGTGGTTGCGCGAGGTTCGCCAGGCGGGTACGCGGGTGCAGATGGTTATTGACGCTCCGGATGACCTGCACGCCCTGCAAGCGCCGGCCGGGCTTAAAGAGGCCGTGCTGCACGCGCATCAAATATACGAAAAAACAAGGCAAGTCCATGTCACCAGCAAGGCGGGCACCGATCTTACCTACGAATGCGGCGAGTATCCCGTGATGAGCCAATACGGCTTCGCGGACGAGCCCGGCCGGTTTGATCATTGGGGTGTCGGCCTGATCCACACCTTCCCGAATGAGGGCAGCGCCACCGGACGCGTTGTGGTTCAACCGGGCGATATCGTCATTCTGCCGTACTGCCGCTATGTGCAGGACGAAATCCAGATCGAGGTGCGCGACGGACATATCGTTTCTATCGAAGGCGGGCTTGATGCCACGCTAATGAGCGAATGGCTGGCCGAAGGCAAAGAACATGACGACGACATGGACCCTTATGCGATTTCGCATTTAGGATGGGGCTTGAATCCGCAGTGCCGATGGGACTCCATCGCCATGTACGGAAGCACACCCGAGCGCAGCCACGCCGCATCGCGGTGCTTTCCCGGCAATTTCCTCTTTTCCACCGGGCCCAATAGCCAAGGGGGCGGAAAGCGCACTACGCGAGGCCACTACGACCTGCCCATGCGCGATTGCTCGATTGACTTGGACGGCGTTCGCGTGGTGGATGCCGGTCGCCTGATCGACCCCAAGATGATTGTTCCCCGGGAGCGCCGTTAAAAATGGACAGAAATGCCTACCCTGCCCAGGAGCCGTTCAATGAGAACATGGCGAAATATCACGACCTGCTCATTGAACGCGCCAAAGGCCTGCAACCTGTCGAGGTGAATTACGGGGACGATCCGTATCAAAGCCTTGGAATTTTTCCGGCCGAAAAACCCGATGGCCGGGTTCTGCTGTATTTTCACGGCGGCGGCTGGACGAACGGCTATAAGGAATGGATGTACTTCATGGCGCCCGCGCTCAATGCACAAGGCATAAGCTTTGTATCGGGCGGATACCGCTTGGCGCCCGCCCATGCCTTCCCGACAGGGTTCCAGGATTGCGCGCGGGCCGTCGACTGGCTGGCGCAAAATATATCCACCTGGGGCGGTGACCCGACGCAGTTGTTTGTCAGCGGCCACTCGGCAGGTGGACACTACGCCGCACTGCTGGCGGTTACCGACGAAGCTATTCCCGGCGTGCCGTGCGCCGCTCGTTTGCGTGGCTCGGCGCCGCTGTCGGGTACTTATTACTTCGGAGAAAATTCAGGGTTGGCGGTACGTCCGCGGTTCCTGGGCCCGCCTGAACTCGCCGCTGAAAACCAGGCTTCTCCCATTCACCAGGTGCGCGCCGGCTTGCCCCCGTTTTTGCTGGCTTGGGGCGACGACGATTTCCCCCACCTGAAGCGTCAAGCGCACGAGATGGCCGCTGCATTGGAACAGGCTGATGTGCCGGTCGAGACGTTGGAGTTACCGAACTGCAATCATTTCACAGCCAGCTATGCTGCCGGTGACGTTGGAGGCCGCTGGCCTTTGGCATTCGATAACTGGTCCGCCCGGGTACTGCGCGATCAGCCGTGATGGCAGGCGGCGCGCCGGCACAGGCATTAGCGTAGCTTGCGGATTTGCAGGCTGGCGCTGCCCGCGTCGCTTGATACCCATGCGCCTGCATCCTGTACGTTGACGTTCAGCGCCATCTTCCGTTGCGCCAGGCTTGCAAGCTCCATTGTTTCTTCTGGGTCCAGCATGTACACGGCCAGGTTGTCGGTGCGTGCCAGTTTATCCCGCAAGCCCGACCACCAAAGTTCGGCATTTCGGCCGTAGGCCACGACAATAACCTGGTCCGACTTGCCACTGGCCTTGAGTATTCGGCGCTCGTCGGGCAAGCCGGTTTCCATCCATTGCAAAATTGCGCCGGTAAGGTCTTTGCGCCAGAGCGCGGGCTCGTCGGTGGCCGAAAGCCCGCGAGTGAACTCCAGGCTGTCGTCGGCGTCGGCATATAAGGCGTATGTCAGCAGGCGCACCATCAGGCGCTCGTCGGTTTCCGAGGGGTGCCGGGCTACCGTAAGGTTGTGGCTGCCATAGTAGCCGCGATCATTGTCGGCGATATGCAGATCGGCTTTGTAGATGGTGGCGCGCAGGGCCATGGATAGGTCTTCAGTATTGCCGCTTGGGGCTTATGGGCAAAGTTCAGGCCGCCTGGCGGTGCTCAGCGCAGCGCCCAGGCGGCGGCGTGTTGCAACGCCGGCAAGAAGCTTTAGAGTGAGGAGCCTGTGGGCTGCGTTACCTCTACGCGCTGGGCGTGCAGAGCTTCAAAAATCGGCGTGTCACTAAAGCGGAACAGATCAAGCGAGGCCTGGTCCGCATCGGCCTGAGCCTGGAAGCTGGCCCACGATGGGACAACAAACATATCGCCTCGGCGCACCTGCCACTGGTGCTCGCCCACCGTGACCGTGCCCTGGCCGTCAAATACTTGAAACACGGACGAGCCCACTTCGCGTCGCGCCAAGGTGCCGGCCCCGCCACGAACCCGGTGCATCTCGGTGCGGATGGTGGGGAGAACGTCGCGGCCGTTGGTGGGATTGGTGTAGCGCACTGCCGCATGGCCGGAGCTTAGCGTTACGGCATGGCCTTCCTCTTCGAGCGCCAGTTGCTCGTCAAGCGCGCGATCGGTATCCACCCAACGGTATGCCAACAGCGGCGAACTGGGCGTCGATTCCAGCTGTGATACCGGCCGTAGACCCGGATGGCCCCACAGCCGTTCCGAGCGCGAGAATTGCGGCGAGATAAGCTCGGCCTCATTGAGTTTGTCGCGGCCGAATTCGAAGAACGATGACTCGGTGTAATACGAAAACGGAATGTCCAGCCCATCGATCCACGCCATCGGTTCGCTTGCGGCATTGTGGTGCGCATGCCAGTTCCAGCCGCCCTGGGGCAGGAAGTCTCCGCGCGACATGCGGATGGAGTCGCCGTTGACCACCGTCCATACGCCTTCGCCTTCGACCACGAAACGGAAGGCGTGCTGGGTGTGGCGATGTTCGGGCGCGTCTTCGCCGGGCATCAGGTACTGGATGGCGGCCCACAGCGTGGGAGTGGCGTAGGGGCGTCCGCCCAGCGCGGGGTTGGCCAATGCGATGGCGCGGCGTTCACCGCCGCGACCCACCGGCACGATGCGGCCGGCTTCGTCGGCCAGCTCGAGCAGCCTGTCCCACCGCCATAGGTGAGGGCTGGCCTTGCTTTGCGGCGCCTGCGGCATGAGATCGCCGATCTCGGTCCAGAGCGGCACCAGCAGCTCTTGCTCGAAGCCTCGATACAACTTTTCGAGTGCGGGACTAGGCTCTGGCTGGCCCGGGGCGGCTACAGCGGATAGGCGAACGGGAGAGGGAACGGCATTTGTTACGCTCATGATGGTCTCGTGTAATTGGGCTTTCCTTATTCTATCAGCCGGCCTTGCCGAGCTCTCGGTCGTGCAAGCTTGCGCAGTGTTGTTTCGATAGGCTTGTCTATTCAGGTCGCGCTTGGCATGATGTTCTGCAAGGATCAATAACTCGGGTTAGGTAATGGATACGAACATAGACACCGGTTACGACCGCTCGACCGATGTCGACTCACCGATTTCGGAAAGTGCCTGGCAACAGGCTTTGTACTGGCTGGAGCGAGCGGACGGATTAATCATTACAGCAGGCGCAGGCATGGGGGTTGATTCTGGCTTGCCTGATTTTCGCGGCAACGAAGGTCTGTGGCGAGCGTATCCGGCGCTCAGGCAGAGCAGGCTGGAATTTACACGCATTGCATCGCCCGCCGCGTTTCGCAGGGAGCCTGAACTAGCCTGGGGGTTTTATGGTCATCGTCTCGAACTGTATCGCAAGACCACGCCGCATGAAGGCTTCGCCATTCTGCGTCGTTGGGCTGATCGTGTGGCGCAAGGCGCATTCGTCTACACCAGTAATGTAGACGGGCAGTTTAAAAAGGCCGGGTTCCTTGCGGATCGCATTTTGGAATGCCACGGTACTTTGCATTGGTTGCAGTGCATGGAGGTTTGTCGCGATGCTTTATGGACTGCGGATGGCTGGGTTCCTGAAGTGGATGCAACGGCCTGCCGATTATTGTCGCCCTTGCCGACTTGCCCTGCTTGCGGCGCCCTGGCTCGCCCCAATGTGTTGATGTTCAACGACGGCGACTGGGTCTCCACCCGCACGGATCACCAGCAGCAGCGGCTGGAGACTTGGCTGTCGGGCGTCTCGCAGCCTGTAGTCGTCGAGCTGGGAGCCGGCACAGCGGTACCCACCGTTCGATGGTTCGGCTCTATGCTGAATGTGCCGTTGATCCGCATCAACTTGCGCGAAAGCGAGATCAGCAAAGGCCAAGGCGTGGGATTGGCCGGACGCGCGCTTGAAGTCCTGTCTGAGCTGGACCGAAGGTGGAATAAGGAAGGAACCGTCGCGTAGTAGCTTCTGCCTTGCCGGACCTCTGCCTTGCCGGGCCCCTGCCTTGCCGGACCTATACCTTTTTGACGAATTCGGTTTTCAGGCTCATGGGGCCAAAGCCATCAATCTTGCAATCAATATCGTGGTCGCTGTCGACCAGGCGGATATTCTTTACGCGCGTACCCATTTTGACGGTGGCGCTCGAGCCCTTGAGCTTCAGGTCTTTGATCACTGTGACCGTGTCGCCGTCCTGCAGAATATTCCCCACGGCATCGCGGTAGATTTTGCCCTCGTCTTCGGCGGATGCGCTGTCTTGTGGCAGCCATTCGTGCGCGCATTCAGGGCAGATAAGAAGCGTTCCATCGTTGTATGTGTATTCTGACTGACACGAAGGACAAGGAGGTAAATTATTCATGGTGAACTCTATATCTTCTATAAGCATCTGCTTTTGGATGCCATAAGGTCCCAAGGCCAAGCCGCAGCCTGGCTAGATTTCTTCAAAGACGGTTTGCAGCTCAACGTCTTCAAATTCCAGCGTGAAGTTTTTTAGCGGGGCGGTTTCGTTTTCTCGAATACTAAGCTCTAAAGAGCCGCCGGTTAGCGATGCGCTTTCCAGATGCGCTGCTGCGCCCGCCATCCAGGCGCTTCCGGTAATTGCCTGGTATTTTTGTTGCAGCTTCACGCAGTATAGGGCGCCGTCCAGGCCTTCCCATTCCCAGGCGCCTTCAACCTGAGCCGGCACGATCCATTTGTAGATATTGACGCCGCTTAAATGAAGCCGCTCATCGGCTTCCCAGTCGCCCATGTCGAAAGTCTGTGAAATGATGCGCGTGCCCGGACGAAGCTGACTTAACAGGCGAGGCCGCAATCTGACATTCACGGCATCCAGAAGGTATAGGGTGACGACCGTCGCTTCGCTGAAGTCGGCGGTAAAGATATCTTCTTCAATAAAGTCGACCATGAACTCAACACGAGAGTTGCCGGCGTACTCCATGGCGTCTGCGATACGCACGGTATCCATTTCGATGCCAACGCTGCTGGCGCCATAGTCGCGAGCAGCGGCAACGACAATGCGGCCGTCACCCGAGCCCAGGTCGTAGAGCACGTCTTCGGCCTTGAGCTCGGCCAAGTTCAACATGGCCTCGATAACCTTGTCATCCGTCGGCACGAACGGTACGTCTAGAAATTTGTCCGGCTGGGGTGAATAGTTGTCGAAGTCGTCGATCAAATCACTAAACAATGGCAACACCCAAAAGATTAAGAGTCGGCATAGTGGGAGTGTGGATAAAGGCCCTGGCTAGAGCGTCGGCGGATATCAGACCGGATGGCGGGCGAATCTGTACAGCAAAAGGCGTTTCAGCTGTTTGGGCATGGGTCGATGTGGCCATGGACCCAGCTTGATCGAGGTTTTCTACGGCTATGGTCGATATGGCAGATATAGTTTATGGCGTCCATGGCCTGGTAGCGCCGCATGCGGCTCGGCTCGTGGCATGCGTGCCTTGAGGCAATACTGAAGCCTGTAACCGAGGACCCTCAATAAAGCATAACACTGTCGGGGCGCTTCGGCTCGACATGTCGCATAGGGCTCGGATTATTGCCTGGCCTTACGTGGCGACAGCTTGGGCATGCCGTAATTGAGCCAGTACAACGCCTTTTCCCTGCGTTCCGATTCCAGAAGTGGCTCACTTACCCCGCCGCCTCCCGATGCTGCCGATGAATATCGCGTCTGTAAGTACAGCTTTGCCGCGTCAACGCTGGCGAATTCGTATCCTTGTTGTGCGGCGCGCTCAAAATATGACAGGGCCAGATCGGGGTTGCTGGCCACAGGAGGGAAGCCCATTACGTAGTACCGGCCGATCATGTATAGGGCATGTCTGTAATTTTGTTGCTCGGCGCGCTGATACCAAGGGAAAGCTTTATCGAATTGCCTATCCGTAAGAACATACATGTCGCCAAAACTTGCCAGGCTGTATGGGTTGCCTGTCTCGGCTGCTTTTTGAAACCAGGATGCTGCTTCGCGTTTGTCTCCCCAGCCATCCCGCTCGAACAGACGCCAGCCTAGATCTGTCATCGCGTCCGGGTGCCCGGCCTTTGCCGCACGGGCAAAGGCCTCGATCGCTTTTTCGTTATCCTTTTTGCCGTCCCTATACACCTGCCCCAATTGATAAACAGCATGGATGCTGCCGGCGCGGTCGGCCTCGTTGCCGACGACATAGGCATCGTCGTAAAAGCGCGCTTTTATATAGGCTCGCGCAAGTTGCGCTTGCAGCCGTCGATGGCCGGGGTGTTGCTCCAACGCCTGCTCGCAGGCGGGAATTGCGGCAGCGGCGTCCAATTCGTGCCATTGCACGTGAGCGATTCCCGGTGCGCGGTCCGGATCATTCCTATCGGCGGTGAGTCGGTCACACTGCGTCACGCCGATATCGGCTAAAGCTTGGGCTGGCACGATAGATTCGGGCTGCTTGCTTCCAAACAAGCCGCCCAGCGATACGTCGGAAAGTTGAATACCGTTGTTGGCTGCGCAACCCGCGAGCAGTAGCGGAAGCAGGGCGGCAAGCCAGCGCCGGCTTAGACTGCGAACGTTGTGATTCAAGAGGGAGGCACAGCCAGGCGTCGAATTGATTTTCATGGCGTCTGAATTTCGGCTAATTTCCCCGGGCGGTTTCGCAACTGTAATCGTGCCCATCCCACGGACAATCACCCCCGCTTGGTCGCGCGCCGGATGCCGAACCCGAACCCAAGACGCTTGCCGCGGCGCCGAGCACGTTGGCCAGGCCGCTTAGCGTCTTGTTGATACCGGCTTTATTGGCTAGCCGGCGGGCGTCTGCATCCACCCGCGCCTGCTCGTCGGCCTTCGCCTGGGCGATACGAGCTTCGCGTTCGGCTATGGCGGCGGCGGGTGGCTTTGGGGTCGTCAAATCAGACAGCGGCAGGCCGAGCCGGCACTCCATCGCGTGAATAATCGACATTTCAACGACATTGGTTTCCCAGCCCTGCTGGTAAACCGCCTGGGCCTCGGGCAGTACGGGAGTGCCAGGGTCGACAACCAAGCGCTCCATCGCGGACAACCAGTGCAGGTTTGATGCATGTTGCTGACGGCTCAATCGCAAAAGCCGAGCGGGCCCTCCGGCTGCTGCCGCCAGCTCGTCCATGTTCATCTCGTACAGGCCATCAGGGGTAACAGCCATGCCGGCCTGCTTCGCGGTTGCGGGGGAGATGTCTGAGAATATGCGCTGACCGCAGTTATTTATTGAGCTTGCCGATTGAGCTTGGGCAGGAGAGAGCCCGATTGCCGCCACACAGAGGACTGTAACCGACATGCAAGCAGCCAGCCAGCCTGAATAAGACGAAAAACTGCAGTTTTCATGCTTGGGTTTCATGGTGGCTTCCGTTTTGAACTCCAGTTTGGAACGATAGTAGCCACAACTGTCCTGTTGAACAAGCTTATTTCTTGCCAACCCTTTGATTTATAAATGAAGTGCGATGTTCAGCTGCGGCGCCGATTGCGGGCTTACGCCGCCACGTCACCCCGCCTGGGGGGTGTATTACTGGAGTTCAGGCCGTCATCACCGGGGATGGACGGCAAGGCAGGCAGACCGAACTTGGCCCTTACTCTTTGGCAGTCCGGGTTCGGGGCGCCGTCTTCCTCCCAGGCAGGAAAGTCTCGACAGGGTGAAGGACGCTGCTCGTAAATAGAGCAATGTATTCCTTCGAGCCCTATCTCGCCGCGAAGTGCTACGCAGCGTTGCCCGCCTTCTTCCGTGCCTTTCATGCATGCACGTAAAGGGCCGACTTGGCTGACCAGTTCCGGTGGGACCGTCCCTCCATCTTCACCCGTGATTTCGCCACAGTAGAAAGAGACGCGAAAATGCGCGCAGCATGCACCACAGCTAAGGCATGGATTCGTATGAATGTCGTCGTTCGAAGCTGTGTGGCCCCGCAAAATGGGGAACCGAGCCTGCGCCAGGCCAGTGCGCTTGTCGTTCATAAACGTTCGACACGAAAAATGAGAGCGTGAATTTTACACCGGCGCTCGCCCAAGCTTTCCGATGAAGAGACCCAGTTCGAACAAAACGTTATCTCGAACCGCTAGTTTCTCAGTGCCTCGGGTGTTCACAGCGCGCTCACCTAGGCGGAACTCCTCGCGATTACCTCAAATATTCCTTCCTGATTTCGGGTAAATCCCTAGGGCCCATCTGAAGCATTGACTGGCTGTATGTTTACATCTAATATTGTATGCAAATAACATTTTATGCATGCAAATTTTGGTGCGGAGGGGCAAAGAACATGAAGACAAGCGACACCGTTGTTGGGGTCGCCCGTCAAGGTCAGCCAGCGGATGTCGCTGAGGACTGGACACCGGGTACGATGGCATTTGAGCTGCCGCCTCATATTGCCCAGTATTTGCTGACGCACAGTACGAGCTACGGCCCAGCGGGAGAGGCACTGGTGCAGGCCACTGCGGCGCTCGGAGAGCCTGCCGTTATGATGATCGCTCCAGAGCAGTACGGCGTGCTGCGACTCCTGGCCGCGTTGGCTCGCGCCAGGCAGGTACTCGATCTGGGCACGTTCACAGGGCTTTCAGCGATGGCGTTGGCCGAGGCCGTGGGCGAGCAGGGGCGCGTTGTCACGGTGGATCGCAATCCCGCCTGGATCAAAATGGCCGAAACCTACTGGCGTATGGCGGGGCTGCAAGACCGTATCGAGGTGCGGGTGGGCGAAGTCGCCGCAATATTGGACGCTATGCCGGCGAATGAGCTGTATGACATGGTTTTTATCGACGTCGATAAGGCTGGCATCCATGAGTATGTCGAGGTTGTCTTGCGGCATCTGACGCCGCATGGCTTCATCGTGCTGGACAACGTCCTGTGGCATGGTTGGGTGCTGGACCCGGATCGCGGCGACGCCGACACAGCGGGCATGCGCCGCTGCTCAGCGCTGCTTGCTGCTCGCCCCGACCTAGAGGTGACCATGCTGCCGGTCGCAGATGGCATCAGTGTTATACGACGCAAGACGCCCAACAGAGTTGGATAGCTCGAAAGCCGGAGGCTTGATGAGTGAGCTGGTGCGCATCTTTAGCAGTTGTGGACACTGCGGGATAGGTTTTGCAGCGTCGCATTGAGTATTCGGTTTGCGGAAGGATGCAGGCATCTTTTTGGGCTTGCAGTTTGTTCGAACTTACAGCGGAAGTCGGGTGAACTGGTTTCTTGGCAATAAGCGCCTGAAGTCAGCATCGAAACTTACGACATGTTCGCTCTGATGGATCGCCGCGGCGGCCAGCCACGCGTCTGGTACGTCGTTGTTGGAAAGATCTTTATCCAAGCATAATTGGCTCAAAATGGACCATTCGCCGCTCAAGGTGGCAGGCTCTATATCGGCCGCTTCTAAAAGCGCGTCAATGAAATTCAGTGCATCAGTCATGGGCGTGGGATGCACAAAAATTCTTGGATGCGTGACTAGCCGAAGGAAGCTTGCAATCACCATGGGCTGCAAACTAAAGGCGGTTCCTTGGCTTGAGTTGGCAATAGCTTGTTCCAGCCAAGCACGTGCGGGTGCGTGATGAGGATGATCGCTGCGCGATGCGGCGACAAGAATATTGACGTCAGGCGTCATGGTCGGCGGCGTCCAGCAAGGCTTTGTTGCTGAGGCCATCAAGACCAGGCATCAGCCCGCCTTTTCCACGATAGACAGGCAGGTGAACGGGCTTGGCGGACATCCGCTGTTTCTGCAGGCGCAACTGAAGTCCTTCTTCGATCAGACGGGTTAGGGTCGTGCGCTGTCGCGCAGCGGCGACTTTTGCTTCAGCGAGTAAGGTGTCGTTGAGGTCGAGAGTGGTTTTCATGGATTGATCCTCTCAATACAGATTTCTGTATTTTAGTTCCGATTACGTCTAGATGCAACCATGGTGTCATGCCGATGGGCGTGGGGCGTCAGTCATGCTCGCCAGATGTGCATGCTCTATGAAAGGGAGAATTGGTCTGAACTGCTGGCTGCAGGTTATGGTCCTCTTCATGGAGAACGCCCAGCCAGCATGGAGCCGTATGTTGGGCTATAAGTGAAAGAATGATGATAGAACAACAGGCACATGCCCAGGAACTACGCATACTACGATTCTGGCGCGCCGTTGAGGCGTGCGTTCCGCAGAAAGTCGAAAAAACCAACCCGAGTCACACCACCGAGCCTGTCTATAGGTTGAGCGTGCCAGACCCCTTGCCTTGGTTCAATCCCAAGCACCGGAGCAAGCGAGTCGCGCCCAATCGCGTCTGGCGCTATACGCTGCAAGCCGGGGTATACGACATTGAGAAGTTCTCGACCTTGTTGGAAGACAAGCTGGGCGCGCACGAGGACGTGTTCGATGAGCGCCGGCCCTCTGGCCAGGCCCGTCTTTTTGATCTGGCCTGCGATGAAGATGGTTACCCTCTTGCGCAGAGTTTCGTGTTGTCCTTGGCGTGTTGGGCTGCCGGTCAGATTCTGCATTATCCCAACGGCATCGCCGTGCTGGAAGACGGCGGCACGACTATCACCGATGGCCTCCCCGAGGCTGACAAGGACATTCCAAGCCCGTATAGCGGTTATTCGGGGTTCGACGTGCTCGTACAGCGGTTAATCCAATGGATCACTGACGAAGCTGCTGAAGCGCGCAGAAAAGAAACCCCGCCCTCTCGCGCTTGGTTCGATGCCTTGACCGGGCGTATCTCCGACATTTGTTTGCTGCCTGCCGGGCTGGTTACATCGACTCACGTGGCCAAGTGCTTCCAGGTAAAGAAGCCCGAAGCTACGCCTGGCAAAACGGCTCCGCAGCCGGTTCAAAGCCCGGAAGTAGACCTACTGAATAGTTTTTTTGTGAATGATCTCAATGCGCTGAGCCGCGCCTGGGCCAAGAGGGATGTCGGGAAGGGGCTGACCGAGTATGTGCGAGCGGTAGCGCAGCAAAATCCCGTGCGTCTGGATGTCCGAACAGCAGACGGAGTGTCAAGCGCCTTCGAGCAACTGGATCCCACGCGCTTCCCCGACGGCAGTTGGCCGTCGGATCATCCGCTGGCATTCAGCCAGCAACTGGCGGTCAATGAGTTATGGCGCCGGCTCGAAGCCGAGCCTGGAATCTTCGCGATTAACGGGCCGCCGGGTACAGGGAAAACCACCTTGCTGCGTGATGTTGTTGCCGCGGTCGTCACCGCGCGCGCCGCGCGCCTGGTGCAGGTGGGGGAGCGGGCATTTGCCGGTCGCATGAAGAAGAAACTGGGTGAGTTCTGGTGCAACTATCAGCCGCTGCGTCCCGATCTGACGGGATTTTCGATCGTCGTCGCTTCGGCCAACAATGGCGCGGTGGAAAACATCTCGCTGGAGCTGCCTGGCATCAAGGCTGCACCCGCTGATGTCGCGGAGCGGGTTGCGCATCAAGATGGCTACTATAAGCAGCTCGCCACAAACGTCTTGGGCAAACCTGCCTGGGGACTCTTGGCGGCGCGCATGGGGTCGAAGGCCAACCGCAATGCGTTCATGAGCGGCTTCTGGTGGAAAGAGCCTGTTGGCATTAGATCCAGGCACGATCGGAAGCACTCGCAAGGCGATACTGCGGAAGAGGCAGAGCTCAAGGCCAGGCAAGACGCCGACCCCTTTGTTTTAGGCGGGGAAGGGCTGCGCTACCATCTAACACGGATCCAGGAGGGTAAGCGTGAACCTGCGATCAGGTGGACGGAAGCCGTGGCCCGGTTCCAGAAAGCTCAAAAAACGGAACGTCAATGCCGACACGCTTTGCTGGCAAACGCGAAACTTATTGCCGATGTTACCCAGGCGCGGGCACGGGTCGAGGAACTTGCGCATGCCGTGCAAAATATCCAGGCGTGCCTCTCCACGGGACAAGCCGGGCTGCCGACGCTACAGGCGCGCGTTGAGAGTCTGGACGCACAACTTGCCGGTGTGCTCAATCGGCGTGCCGCAGCGCAAACAGAATTGGCGGCGCACGACAAGGCTAAACCTGGATTCCTGATCTGGCTTTCTACCTTGGGACGTTCGCACCGTGAATGGTGGAGCAGGAGGCAGGAAATCGACGCTCAAGTCAGGCGAGCCAGTACTGATTACGGCACCTTGGCCGCCGAGTACGAAGACGCCAAGGCGGCCCATGTGAAGGAAAATAGAGGCGTTGCGGAGCAGATGGCGGCGTTGACTCAAAAAAGGGCCGACCACCAACAGGCATTGAACCAGGTTGAAGCCCATAGCCAAGCATGCCAGTTGGCGATGCGGCGGTTGGGGGCGGCTTGGCCTCAAACCAATGGCAGTGACGGAGAGCGGGAGCTTTCCGCCCCGTGGTCTACGCCTGAATGGCGTCGTACGCGCCAGGATTTGTTTCTGGCAGCGCTTGATGTGCACCGTGCTTTCATTGAAGCGCATCCTCAAGAAATCATCGAAAATCTGGGCCTGGCCTCGAACTGGCTGCAAGGCAAGGACATGCCGGAAGAAATGGCGCGCACGGCACTCGACAGCCTTGCACTCGTGGTGCCGGTGATTTCCACTACCTTCGCTTCGATGCCCCGAATGTTCAGCCGGCTTGGGCGCGAATCGATAGGCTGGCTTCTTGTCGATGAGGCGGGCCAGGCGTTGCCCGAACAGGCCGCGGGCGCCATCTGGCGCGCTGAACGCACTGTAGTGGTAGGAGACCCGAACCAGCTCGAGCCTGTTCTGGGCTTGCCAGTCGCGGTCGAAGGCGCGCTGGCACAGCACTATGGCGTCCCCCGATACTGGTGGCCGAGCGCCACATCGGCGCAGCGCCTGTCTGATCAGAGCATGTCGACGGGCACCTGGCTGCCGGGGAGTGATAACGAAAAAGTGTGGGTGGGCTCTCCTTTGCGCGTACATCGGCGTTGCGATGACCCGATGTTTTCCATCAGTAACGACATTGCCTATGACGGCCTGATGGTGCATGGGAAACCCACGACCGAATGTGCTTGGCCGGACTCTCACTGGATTGACGTGCGTGCGCAAACCGGCGAGGGCAACTGGATACCCCAAGAGGGTATGGCTGCTCGACGGTTGGTGCAACGCCTGCGGGCCGAACACGATGTAGAGCCGAAGGACATTTTCTTGATTTCACCCTTCAAGGACACGGCGACGCAACTACGCGCGATGGCCAAGGAGCTTGGGCTGGATCCCGCCAAGACAGGTACTGTGCACACGACTCAGGGCAAGGAGGCCGCAGCCGTCATCTTGGTACTGGGCGGGAGTCCTCAGCGTGAGGGAGCCAAGGATTGGGCTGCAAAAACGCCTAACTTGCTCAACGTTGCAGTCAGTCGGGCCAAGGCACGCTTGTACGTGATTGGAGATCGCGCTGCTTGGAGCAAGCGCCCACATTTTCGTGTGCTTAACAACCGGGTGCCAGGAACAGAAAGAATTGCCGAAGATAAGCAGCATGGGTAATTGGTAAACGGTGCGTCAGTTCATGCGACGACGGCTTTGGCCATCCCCGTCCCCGATCGTGCGAGACAGGCGAATGGTGGCTGGGGCACGATCGAAAAATGATCGTAAGCCAGCATGAACATTGAACCTTTTGAAAAGTGATTGATGTCGAGGGAACAGTTTAGGGGTAACGCCCTGGACAGACAATATTACCCCGGCCTCGTCTTGCCGATGTGATCGGCAATGACCTACAATGTATCGCAATTGCTATGCAAGCATCCGAGGGTAGTATGAGTAGTATGAAAACCGCCACATTTCCACCGCTCAGGGTTGACCCGCAGTTGCGCCAAGACACTGAAAGCGTCTTGCGCGAAGGAGAAAGTCTGTCGCAGTTCATCGAACAGGCCGTACGCAGTCAGGTTGAGCTACGCAAAGCCAATGAAGCCTTCCTGGCGCGTGGCTTGGCCTCGCGCGACCGGGCCCGGCAGACTGGTCACTATGTCGACGCCGATGTAGTGTTGGGCAAATTGCACGCCAAACTGGATGCGGCCAAGGCGCGTACCAGTCGCTCATGAGCTATACCGTTCGTTTCACGGAGGAAGCCGAGGCGGATTTAGTGAGGCTGTACGAACTCTTATTAGAGCAAGACCCATACGGCACGGAGTTAGCTGAACGAGCCTTGGCGCGTATCGTCCAGGCCATCGATTTACTGAAGCAATTTCCGTTTACATGTCGCAAGACGTTGGCCCACAACCCTTATCTGCGTGAACTGGTGATCTCGTTTGGCGCCGCTGGATATGTGGCGCTTTTCGAGATCGAGCGCGACGACATCGTGACGATACTGGCCGTGCGTCATCAGCGCGAGTCGGACTACCATT